>CACYCV010000137.1 GCA_902772955.1 uncultured Ruminococcus sp. | reverse complement strand
GCCAATGTTATAGGGGGTTTTCACATGCAGCACTGTTCCTACCCATCAGAACTGTTTAATCGCATGCCGTAGAGCAGAGAGTTAGGTATAACGCCCACTGGTACCTATACATTCCCGGATAACGTAGTCTTTGTTTCAAGGCTTAGGCTATTCAGCTATGGGATTGTTTTCACAATCCCACGGATTTATCCGTGGGTAACTGAAATACAGGTATTACGTGATCGATTGTAATATAGTTCTTGTGAACCGTTCTTCCGCAATAGACGCATCTATATACTTCCTGTGAGCCTTTCTGATCAAAGAATATCTTCCGGTAATTATCAGACCTACCGTAGATAGACTTGTATAGCTTTGTTGAGTAGCCGCGTCTGGCAGCTTTTCGCTGCAGCCTGTCACATTCTTTTCTGTTTCCTTTATATATATAGACGTTATCACTTCGCCTGCTGAAATATCGCTTCAGGAAGCGTGCATTCCGATCGGAATAGACCTCAAGGGTAAATTGTTCGTTTTGCTGCATCAAACACCCGCCTTCCTCTTTCTGCAGTTTCGCGTTCGCCATATAGAGCTAAGAGCCTTGTTGCATCCTGGATGAACGTTTTGCAGTCGAAAAGCTGACGCTCAAGTTTTGTAATTTCGGCTTCTGAATTTGCATGGCCTTTTAATGTTGTCTTCAGACGAGACAGAATATTAATCTGTTCGTCATATTTATCGGCCTTATCCATCCATCGGCAGCCATAACAGTCTTCCGGATATTTGTCCTTGATGGTATCGATCTTTTTCTGACATTTTGCAATATCCCTGTCAATCAAGTCGATATATTTCTTTTCTATTTTTTCTCTTTCTCTTTCTCTTTCAACTCCAAGCATTAGCAAGTCCCCTTCGCTTTGCAGAAAACTCTTCCTGCGTTGCTGTCAAGCGATTCAGCGTGTTTCACCATCTACATCATTTTTTGGATAATCAGCGCGGCTGCATTTTTACCGGATCGAAAATCCGATGCTGTTTTCGAAAACACTGTGGCATATGAGTTTTTGTAATAAACAAGCTTGTTGTGTTTTCCGTCGGATGTAACGGTAAAACCAAGTTTCTCCAATCGATTTATTTGATCTCGATCCAATCCCTTATGGTGGACGAAAATGTCTTTGACCTCATCATGTCTTTGTTTGAGGGTGGATTCAATCTTGTTGGATTTAAGCAGATCTGAGACGATATCTGCCCTTCTGCTCCCGGGCTTCAGGCTCAGGCCAGCAAGCATGTCAATTAGCAGTTCTTTAATTTCGCCCGGATAAAGATCTTTTTCGCTACCATAGAAAAGAAGCGACACGTTTTCTGCCTGTTCCAGGCGTTGCCTTAAGATCTGGTTTTCTTTCTCCAGGTCAGCATTCCGTTTTCTTAAACGGTCATTTTCTTCGTCAGTTTTCTTCAGATCGATGTCGAAAGTTTCAACGATCGACCTGTTCTCATCAGCAATCTTCCGACTTTCTTCAATAATCTGTTCATTTTGGGATATCAGGTTCTTGTTTCTACCCGACAGGACAACGCTCGCAACCTCATCGTATGTGGTCATACGCCCATAGCTCTGGGACTTGAAGTAAAACGCCAGTCCTTTAGAGACCCGATTAAGAATCTGTTTTTCATCATAACGGCCAAATGGTGTTATGTTTGGTTGCAAAGACCTGGTTGGGAAGTAGATCGCGATTGATCCGCCATATGGAATATTTATCTGATATTCATCTTTCAGAACATAGGTCACTTCTTCGTTTCTCTGCGCAAATATATGTGCTAAGCCGGCATAAATGCTGGCAAGCCGTTCCGGATCCACGGAATAATAGCCATATGGAGTAGTAGACAAAAAGATTACCGGTAAAATATTACCTGCCGACCCTTCTATTACTTTTTTGATTTGATCAATATTATCTAAATAAACATCGTGCGAGCTGTATCTTATGTCGATGCATCCGTCTTTACGAATAACGCCAAGATCAACCAACTCATCAGTTAGATCCGGTTTGCGGAATTTTCTAAGGAACCTTCCTGATTCGGTTGTTTCGGAATTGCTTAGCTGCACAAAGAGTTCTCGACTGGCATAACGGAAAACAACAGACAATCTCCATTCAACGCCTTTTCGGTCAGTGTCGGTATGGTAAGCTGCTACAACGCCTGCTTCGGAATAGTCAACAAAACAGAGCTTCTTTTTCTGATATTCATATATCAGACAATTCCCTTCTTTTTTGTCGATTTCCATATGATATCGAAGATCGCAGGTGTCTATTATCCAATTTAAGATAAAAGGCCTAAAATCGTTTTTTTCAAATTGCGATATGGTCTTATATTTAGCGTTCAGTAGAATCAACTATTCCACCTCCCGACAGTTCCAAATCATATATTCGATCTTTGATCGAAAATCATTGTGGTTCGTTCTGTTCATCATGCGGCCTTCCTTTGATTGGCGAGTGCTGTTTCGTTCGGAGCAGATCCGGGCAGCAACTACTTATTTTTTGTCTGCATTCAACGCATCAAGTAGTCGCTCTGATATATTCTCCAATCTGTCAATGCTTTGGTCTGTATAGTTGCCAAGCTCAAGTTCTCTGCAGATCCTCACAACGGCTGCGTGTTCT
>CACYCV010000136.1 GCA_902772955.1 uncultured Ruminococcus sp. | reverse complement strand
GAATGTGTACATAATCATCGGCCAGTCGCCCCACCATACGGGCGCACCGATAAAGACCGTATCATACTTTGACAGATCGGGTACTGTCCCCTTTATTTCAGGTCTTGCGTTATCGTTGAGTTCCTGCTTTGCAATGTCTGTCAGTGCATCGTAGGTATACGGGTAATAATCCTCCTTCGGAAGAATCTCAAAGCTGTCCGCACCTGTTTTCTCTGCGATCATTTCAGCAACGATGGCGGTGTTGCCCTTGTCGATATTGCCGACACCATACTGCTCGCCGGTTCTCGAAAAATAGACAACCAATGTCTTTGTGCTGGCCGAAGTGTTATTGTCAACCGATACATTCGCTTCACTTTTTGAAACGGCAGATTTGTCATCCTGTTTTGAAGTATCTGATTTATCGCTCTGTGAAGCTGTGGACGAACTCTTTTCCGCTGTCTGATTTATTGTGCTGTCCGTAGATTGACAACCTCCAAGCATGAACAGACACACGATCAGGATTACGGTCAATAGAAGCTTTTTCATATTCTGCACCTCCAGATTCATTGTTATCATCTAACTGCTTTCATATTAGTACTATTATAAAACACGCAGAGAAAATCATCAATTCGATTATCTCTGCGTTTCCATAAGTTTTACTTATGGATGTTATGACAGCCGCTTTCGCAGCATCTCTGCAAATTCTTCTATATAATATCCGGTTCTCTCCTCCAGCCAGAACAGACAATACTTTCTTGTTACTCGCCTGTTTTTGCGGAAAAGCGGAACACGCCTTATTGCGCCGGAAACCTCCGGCAGCTTTCCGACCACCTCAACGGGCAGAAAGCCTCTGTTGCCAATCACCATTAGCCTTGCTTCTTCCTGAGTTTCTGCATAGATAAAATCATTTGCAAAACCTAAAATGTTTCTGTAGTATTCCGCTTCGGTTTCTCTCTGATCTTTGGATGAAACAATGATACAGGACATCTTGGCAAGATTTGCGACCTCTACTCTTTCATAGGAAGATAATTCGCAGCGGTTTGACAGCTCAATGATACACTCGGCATTTTTCAGTTCCATGTTCACATAGTCATCAGAAAACGCACGGCGCTGGTCATTCAAAGCCAGATCAAGACTTCCCGATACAAGCCCGCGGTACAGTTCTTCGTGAGTGCCGCTCTGAACGGATATTCTGACCTCCGGATAAAGGGCTGAAAACTCCGCAATGGCATCCGAAAGCTCCGGTCCTGCACAAAGATTGATATACCCGACGTGCAGGGTGGTTTCTTCATCACTTCCGAGACGTATGGTTTCCTTCTTTATGCTTTCAAGATCAGCAAGGATTGCTTTGCACTTACGATAGAAATATTCGCCGGCAGTCGTGATCTTAAAGCTTCTGTTTTTTCTTTCGATTAGCTTTACTCCCAGCTCAGACTCCAACGTATTCATTGCCTGTGAAATGGCCGATTGCGACACAAAATTCTTCTCGGCAGCCTGGGTAAAGCTGTTTTCATCAACGATAGAAACAAAAAACTGTATCTGTCTTAAAAGCATTCCTGACACTCCTTTGGCGGTTTATTGCTTTCATTATATATTATCAGGCGAATTTCTTCAAGCGTGAAAACCCGTGCGTAAAATCTTTTCGGCGGCGTGTAAAACAGAATAAAACAAGGTGCAGCCCTGCAGCAATCGATAAACACTAACTTCTCATCGTTGTTGACCAACATTTTTCAGGAACATTCAGGCAAGGATTTTTAAAAATTGATTTTCGTGGGTATCGCACAAGCGATCAACTACTTTGTCAAGCCTCTGGCTTTAAGTGCTTTCCAAATGAGCGTTGACTTTTGAAGAGGCAGCGCGCTGGACATATTTATACATTGACAATCATAAATATTTGTGATATACTTTTCTCAGTTACCGGAGGTGAGTATATTGGGTTTCAGAGAGGACGCAAGAAAAATCAAAGCACTCACAGATGAGAACCGCCTTGCAATCATGCTCTCCCTTCAGCACGGAGAAAAGTGCGGCTGTGAATTGCTGGAGGAGCTGAATATCACCCAGCCTACTCTTTCGCACCACATGAAAATACTTGCCGACAGCGGACTCGTTGACTATTACAAGGACGGAAAATGGATGCATTACTCAATTTCAGCCCAGGGAGTAAAAGCGTTCCGGGAAATGATCGCCTCTTATGCACGATGTGACTGCGAAACGGACAGCAGTGTTCCCTGCGGGTGCAAAAACAAAAAACAGGAATGATATCACAGGCAGTCCCTTGGGATTGCCTATTAAAAAAGCTCATATATAGATATATTTCAATATATAAAACTAATGGAGGCGCATTTTATGAGCAAGCAAAACAGCGGCATCAATACGTTTCAGAGGTATCTTTCCGTCTGGGTAATTCTTTGTATGGCAGCAGGTGTCCTGATAGGAAAATTCCTTCCTCAGATACCCGAATTTCTCAGTCAGTTTGAATACGCCTCCGGCTTCAAACCTACAGGATGTTTTTTCAATGGATCTTGACAACAAAGGGGTTGCCATTCCCTGTGTGCCGAATCTTATAGTTGCCAATCTTGACCCTGTTACAGCTGCTGCGGAATACAGAGAGAGCGTTATTGCCCCCTATCGGGGAAAGCTGCCTGACAGCGTAATTTCCAATATGGAGGAGCAGCTTTCCGGCTCGTGTACCATTGAAATAGCAGCATTCAATGAATTTTCCGGGTTTATTACCGATCCGGAAATCCAGGAAAAATATGACTATATCATCTTTGATACAGCCCCCACAGGTCATACTCTGAGAATGCTGCAGTTGCCGTCAGCGTGGAGCGATTTTATCGGAGAAAGCACTCACGGCGCATCCTGTCTTGGTCAGCTTGCCGGACTTGAAAGCAAAAAGGCCGTTTACAAGCAGGCTGTCGATACTCTTTCAGACAGTGCAATGACTACACTGATTCTCGTTACCCGTCCCGAAAGCTCTCCTATAAAAGAAGCAGAAAGAGCATCCGCAGAGCTGAGTAATCTCGGTATCAGAAATCAGATCATGCTGATAAACGGGATACTGACATCCCATAACGACAGTATTTCAGACAGTCTCTACAGCAAACAGCAAAACGCTCTCGCAGCTATTCCGGAGAGTCTGAAAAAGCTTGAAAGCTATATGATACCCCTTCGTGCCTACAACGTATCGGGAATCGAAAACGTAAGGGCATTGCTGAATAAGGAATACAGTGCGGTGAGTGAGGAAAAGCTTGCAAATAATAATCCAAAACATCTTTCTGATCTGATCGATTTTCTGGCGGAAAGAAAAAAGAAAGTGATATTTACAATGGGAAAGGGCGGTGTCGGCAAGACTACTATCGCCGCTGCCATTGCGCTGGGACTTTCCAAAAAAGGCTTGAAGGTTCATCTCACCACCACAGATCCTGCTGCACATCTCAAATATGTGCTCAATGACTGCGAAAACATAGTCATGAGCCGTATTGACGAAAAAGCTGAGCTAAAAAAATATCAGACTGAAGTGCTTGAAAAGGCAAAGGATAGCGGAATGACCGAATCCGATCTTGCCTATATCGAAGAGGATCTCCGTTCACCGTGTACACAGGAAATTGCGGTGTTCAGGGCTTTTGCCGAAATAGTAGAAAAGGCAGATGATGAAATCGTCATCATTGATACCGCTCCCACAGGTCACACCTTGCTGCTGCTGGAATCCACACAAAGCTATGACAGGGAAATTCAGCACACAAAGGGAGAAACTCCTGATTCTGTCAAGCACTTGCTTCCCCGGCTGAAATCAGACGAAACAGAGGTTATCATCGTAACTCTGCCTGAAGCGACGCCCGTTTATGAAGCGCTCAGGCTGGAAGAGGATCTGAACAGAGCAGAGATCAATGCCGATTGGTGGGTCATTAATTCCTCATTATATGCTGCTGATATTCAGAACGAAACGCTCAGGGCAAGGGCACAGAGTGAAATTGAATGGATCAACAAAGTGGACCGTCATACTAACGGTTGCTTTGCTGTTGCTGAGTGGAAAACGGAAGAGGTCAGGGATTCAGTTCTGGAAAAGCTATAACAAATCTATGAATACAACAAAAAGCCGTGGGTATCTGGTATATCCACAGCTCTTTTAATTTAATATTAAATTTACAATTTGTCGCATTGACATCCAAACCGCAGCCACAACATACCGACATCTAAATCGGACACTTAACTCTCCGTAAAAATCGGTTGATATGTTCCCACAGTCGTCAGTGCCACTCATCGTGCTGCTCGCTGTACTCGCTCAT
>CACYCV010000135.1 GCA_902772955.1 uncultured Ruminococcus sp. | reverse complement strand
TGTCATGGACCAATAGCTCAGTTGGTTAGAGCAACCGGCTCATAACCGGTCGGTCCCGGGTTCGAGTCCCTGTTGGTCCAGAATCGCCCCTCGTCTTACGCCGGGGGGCTCAATGAATAATGAATAATGAATAGTTTATAATATTGCTCCGAGGGGCGATTCTGTATTATTCGTTATTCATTATTCATTTTTTATTCACTAAAATGAGGTTTTACAAGTGTATAAAGATAACCCGTTACTGGAAAAATCTTTATCATTTGCTGTCAGAATAGTAAAACTATATCAATATCTTTTATCAATATCTTTCGAATGAGAAAAAGGAATCAATTATTTTAAAGCAAATAATCAGAAGCGGTACATCTATTGGTGCTAATGCAAACAAAGCTGCTTATGGTGTCAGTCCAGCTGATTTCGTTTCTAAAATGCAAATTTCCCTGAAGGAAACAGCAGAAACAGAATATCGGCGCAGGTTGCTTGTAATGTCAGGATATATTGATGAAGCACAAGAAAATTCAATGATAAACGATTGTCTTGAAATATAGAGAATACTGATTGCTTCATTGAAAACTGCAAAAGATAAGAAACAGTAATTGGATGAGTTCAAATCCTACAGCAGCTTGTAAAATATATTTTTTCAGTCCCTTTAAAAAACGCCCCCACAATGTGCCGGGGCTGATAGAACAGAGAATAAATAATAATGTTTAAAGATGTCTTGCAGGGCGTTTTTGCATTATTGTTTATTCTTTTTTTCTTGGTTCGTTAAGGAAACGCTGATTAAATCCAGTGCCTGTACTGCGCCGTCAGATTGTACCAAATGAGCGCAGAAAACCTGACGGTTTGGGGGCGAATTTGGTGCAAGGTGACGGAAAAGAGGCAAGCAAGACAGGTGGTGAGGCAAAAGGCGTGATTGATTCGGCGGTTCCTTAAATAAATGCTGTCGGTCTATGCCTTCCTGCTGTTTGTCAGACCGGGAAGGTTGCTTCAGACTTCCTTCAAGATTCCACCTCACGATGAATTCCCTTGCCCTCAGCTAACACCTCCTGCTGCCAGGCGTGCAGCGGACTTTCACCGCCAAATCACTGCCCATTTCGGGCAAACCAAAATGGGCACATCCGCCGTTTCTCTTCAGCGGATGTGCCTGCGTTTTTTGCTTCATTACGTTTCATTCTGATGGGCCAGAATACCCTGTGATTCCTCAGCAGCCCGTTTTTTGAGCTTACTGGTCTTTTCTACAGCATAAATAATGCCAACCGCAACCAGAGCCGCCAGGGAAACACATCTCAGCACCCATCCATAGATACCGTTCATCATATCCACACCGGACACCTGATCAGCCGTCCACCATACTCCCAGGAACAGGAAATACAGGCTCAGAACATACACCACAATGCTTTCCTTTCTGAATTTGATAAGCAGCAGAAAAGCTGTGATAAACCAGAGCGCAGCATAAATATACCCCATATAGTTTCTCCTTTTCAGTCACTATTCTTTTTCTTTTTTGGTTTTACGGATTCCTTTGATTGAAAGAAAATTTTAAGCACAAAATAAGCTCCCAGAACAATCAGGCCGATATAATGAACCACCATCGTAAAGGCACTGTCAGGGGAAATCTGTCTGACAATATAATCCAGCAGCATCCAGACTCCTTCAAACAGGAAAAACAACGCAACCGGACGATAAAAGCCAAAAGCTCTCATTTTGGGCGTGTACATCAGCGTAGCAACTGCCAGACAAGCAGCCGCAGCAATGATGGCAAGCAGCATGGCAAAGCACTCCTCTCATGTCATCTCTCTCTATTATACTTTGCCGCATCCGAAAATGCAAGCAAAGAATACAACAAAGTTTCATTCATCCCTTCGGAGCGCTTTTGGCATGTTGACTACCGCTTTTTCAAAAGAATGACGGACACCGGGAGATGTCCGTCAAAAAGAATCAATAGGTCAGATCTTCGGAAGCGCCTTCCAGCACATACACGGAAACATTCTTCAGACCCCAGTTGCAGCAATCGTCAAAGGTCGGGAAATACAGGTCAACCAGAACATCGGTATAATAGATAAATCCGCCTGTATCACCGGCTACGGCATACCCGTAAACGGTGCCGTCATTGGCAACAATATACAGAATGGAACCATAGGGAATTTCGTTGGGGTCTACGGCAACCACACCGTAGCGGGCAAGACGTCCTGTAGAGGTAAGAGCTCCGTCAGGTGCATAATAAGCGGTAGCCGGACCGGACAGAACATAAGAATAAGAAAACTCTCTGCCATAGGTATCTGTAATGGTCTGAGCGGACTCATTTACTGAAACCGTGCCGGTATAGGTGCTGATGCTGCTGACCTTTTCCTGTGTTCCCTGAAGGATCACTTCATTAACAGGCTCCTTAGTCACCTTATCGCTGAGTACCTCTTCGGAAACATAAACGCCGTTGACATACTTTTCCTTGGTGACGATGGTACGGGAACCCTCCTGGCCGGCAGTTTCTACCTCGGTTTCACCTACATAGAGGGAATCGCTGTCCTGATAGACGGTTTCATAGGCAATCGACTTGATGTTGGAAACGGTCTTGTATTCCACATTGGTTACGGTGATTTTCATGCCGTCTTCCACATTTTCGGAAAGATCCACATCTACGGTATCATTGACGCCCAGGTTGATTTCCAGGAAATCCAGAGCATCCTTTACGGTACCGGCGGGAACAAACTTGGTGATTTCCTCACCTGCTGCATCCACGGTGATCTGCACACGGGACAGCTTGACCTCGGTTTCTGCACCGGAGGATTCCATAGCAGCTGCCAGGGAAATCGAATCGCTCTCACTGAGTGTCATGCCGGCAGAGAACACGGAATCGGCTACAGAAGATTCGTCATAGGTGACGGTCTTGCTGCCGGAGGTTTCCACATCATGTGCTCTGATAATGGCGATGTTCACACCGTCGTCACTGTTTTCAGTGCGTACCAGCTTATCGTTTTCACCAAGCTCTACGCCTGTCTTTGCGAGAATGGCATTGGTATCGGGATTGATTGTATTAATGGTAACGGTTTCATTTCCGTCTGTCACGGTTACTTTCTTGGATACGGTGCCAACGGAAACGGCAGCGGTCAGACATACAGTACCCATCAGAACGACGGCCAATGCCTTTTTCAAGCCTGCGCTGCGGTTTTTCTTCTGACTTTCCATAATCGTAATCTCCTCATACAAACCTGCAATGATTTGTAACTTTTTCGAATTCTTGCAGGAGGTTTTCTGGTTGATGGCTCTATTATAGATCATTTCTTCGTGATTGTCAAAAAAAATGAACGGATTTTTTTGTGCAATACATACAATAGACGTCTGAAAAAACTTCTTATCAGTGCAATTAGATTGCACTTTTCGCCCGGTTTTTTTTCTAATCCTAAAAATTCCGGCTTTTTTTATGTGCAAATCGTAAAAAGATGATTACAAATTCGTTACAGTCAGGAAAAAGAAACTAAAATGTATTGTTATTATCACAAAATCATTCATATTATTCTTGAAAGTATCTATTTCATGGGGTTTTTTAAATTATACCAATTGTAACCATGGCTGTATTTTTCTGCCGCATTCTCTCCGCAAAACGAAGAGAATAATCACAATTCATTTGTTTTAACGAGCTTTTTTTTCCCATATTTTTTTAAAAATCCTGTAAACAACGGTATTTTTATGTCATTATTTGTCGATCAGTAATTAATGTCGAAAAATGCCTCCTGTATTTTTCTTTTCCTGTTTCATTTATGAACATTTTGTTACAAATTTGAAACAATTTATGCGATTTCAGCAGAAAAATAACACCAAATGAGAACATTATCGTATATTTCCATGCAAAAAGCGGGTCCGGAACGCATAAAAAAACAGCGGAGCCGTCCCTGACTGAAACGGTTCCGCCGATCAAATTTTTCATGATTCAGGAAATCACCTTTTTAAAACAATCCACTACATACTGCGCTTCCTCGTCCGTCAGACGGGAATAAAGCGGCAGCGTGATTTCGTTTTTAAACATTTCATACGCATTCGGATAGTCCTTGATATCAAATCCCATCCGGCTATAGGCTGTCAGCATGGGGAGCGGCTTATAATGTACATTGGTTGCCACACCCAAAGAAGCCATTTTCCGGATCACCTCGCTGCGCCGTTCCTCGTCCTGCCACATCAGCTTGACCATATACAGATGTCCGCTGGAGGCAAACCGTTCTTTATCGGAAAAATGCTGCAGCACAGAAACACTCTGATCTGCCAGCTCCCGGTCATAGAATTCAATCAGACGGCGCCGGCGCTTCAGCATTGCGGGAAACCGCCGGAGCTGCGCCATTCCGATGGAGGCCATAATATCCGTCATGTTACACTTATAGTAGGGACCCACAATATCATATTCCCAGGCACCCATCTGGGTTTTGGAAAGTGCATCCTTCGTCTGGCCGTGCAGAGACAGCAGCATCAGCTGACGGTAGACATCCTCGCTGTCCATATCCGGATGCTTCCTCCAGGTCACGGCACCTCCCTCGCCGGTGGTCAGATTCTTGACCGCATGAAAAGAAAATGCCGTAAAATCCGCAATGGCACCTGTTTTCAGAAAATTCCGTCTGGCACCCAGAGAATGTGCCGCATCCGCCAGCACCACTGCACGGCCGAACGCCTCCTGAAGGGAGCTGTTGGGTACAAACAGGGCCTTTTTGGCATGGACGGCATCAAAAATCCTGTCATAGTCGCAGGGAACGCCCCCCACATCCACAGGAATTACCGCTTTGGTATGGGTTGTCATCAGATACGGCAGGCGGTCATAATCCATCTGGATAGAATTAGGCGCACAGTCAATCATCACCGGCGTAGCACCCACGTGGCAAACCGCACTGGCGGTAGCGGTATATGTATAGGCAGGAACGATGACTTCATCGCCCTTTCCGATTTCCAGCAGCCGAAGGGTCATTTCCAGGGCGGCAGTGCAGGAATCAAGGCATACCGTTTTGTCACTCATGCAATATGCGGTCAGCTGGTTTTCAAACTTTTTTGTTTTCGGTCCCGTCGTAATCCAACCGCTTCTCAGGGTGTCGGCTACCTCGTTAATTTCCTCCTCACCGATATCCGGCGGCGAAAACGGTATCTTCATCATATCATTCCACTCCCTTAACACATTTTTTCGTAAGGATCCGGATTACAGCAGCCCGGCTGCCATTTTTGCCGCACTGAGGGTATTTTTCATCAGCATGGCAATGGTCATAGGACCAACACCTCCCGGTACAGGGGTAATATAGGAGGCCTTCGGCTCTACCTCTGCATAATCCACGTCTCCGCAGAGCTTGCCGTTTTCGTCCCGGTTAATCCCCACATCCAGAACCACGGCGCCCTCTTTGACCATATCGCCTTTGACAAACTTCGGTCTGCCCACTGCCGCCACCAGAATATCCGCGCCAAGACAGATTTCCTTCAGATTTCTGGTTTTGCTGTGACAAATGGTAACCGTCCCGTTTTCATGCAGCAGCAGCATAGCCATGGGCTTGCCCACAATATTGCTGCGGCCGATTACCACGCAGCTTTTGCCGCTGACCTCAATCCCCGCCGCATGAATCAGCTCCATCACCCCGGCCGGCGTACAGGGAAGGAAATCATAATCTCCGATCATGATTTTTCCTACATTGGAGGGATGAAAGGCATCCACATCCTTTTTGGGGTCAATGGCATGGATCACCGCCGTTTCGTCCAGGTGCTTCGGCAGGGGAAGCTGACACAGAATGCCGTGAATATCCTGCCGGCGATTCAGCGTATTCACCAGCGCCAGCAGCTCTTCCTGGGGGGTTTCGGCGGGCAGTGCATATTCCTCAGACACAAAGCCTACCTCTGCACAGGCCTTTTTCTTATTGTTCACATAGACTCTCGAAGCAGGGTCATCCCCTACGATAATCACCGCCAGGCCGGGAGTAACCCCCTGCTGACGCAGACGATCACATTCCGCTCTGACCTCTTCCTTGACCTTGGCGGATACTTCTTTTCCGCTGATAATGGTTGCCATTCTGAAACACTCCTTTATTCTTCCGGATCGGCAGATTCGCAGACAATCAGTTCCCGGGCATAAGGCAGAGAACGGATATATTCGCAGAAGGTATGCCATTCCTCCAATTTATGGTTTTTTCTTGCATGATAGATATTGATCAGACATTCATAGCTCAGGGTACAGGTGCGCATCTGGTTATAGCTGGAGGGCAGCAGCTGGATAATATCATACCAATACTGCTTTTCCTTTGTTTCCAGATAACGCTGACGCAGCGACTCCAGCGCCGTGATGACAGACGCCATCACCTGTCTGGTTTCCTCATCCATTTTGTCACAGCTGAACTGGGACATTTCAAAGGGAGCAGAGGTAATTTTATGCATGGTACTGGTAGAATTGGCCACGGTGCCAACTTTATAGGTATCATATTCCTTCCACCAATACAAGGGAGCCGTAATATCCACAGATACAAACACCTGCCGCAGAAATTTCCGGTGGTCACTTCCCGCTTTCCGCAGGCGAACGGCCAGCGACAGGTCGTTTTCTCCCAGAATATATTCCCCGTCTTCATTATAGCCACTGTCGGAACGTGCCCAGCTATTCATAGGATTCCTGGCACCTCGCATGGCATTTTTCAGATTCATGACCTCCGAATAGTTTACCGTCAGCATGATTGTCACCCTTTACTTTTTCTTTTTCTGAAATTTGAAGCAGAACTGGGTCATCAGACCATCCGGCACCAGGCGCCTCACAAATTTAAGGCTCTTGATCTTAAAGGAGGGTACAATATACATTTTTCCCTTCATCAGTCCGTCCAGGGCCTGTTCTGCCGCAAACCGGCCGGTAATCGGCTTGGAGGAAAACCGCACATTTGCCACCTGATTGAATTCCGTATCCACCGGTCCCGGACAAAGCGCACTGATTTTGACATTGCTGCGCCGCTGCTGCAGCTCCTCATGGATAGCCGCCGTGAGACTGCACACATAGTTTTTGGTAGCATAGTAGGTTGCCATCATCGGCCCGGGAAAGAACCCCGCAATCGAGGCCACATTGAGAATATATCCCTTATTGGCTGCGATAAAATCCTGGAGAAACAGCTTCGTCAGCACATGAACGGCTATCAGGTTGGTATCAATCATCCGAAGTTCGGTATCCAGATCGGTTTCATCAAAGAAGCCGCAGTCACCGAATCCCGCACAATTCACCAGCAGCTCAATATTCTGAGACTGCAGCACCTCATGCAGTTTTTTGCACTCATCAAGATGGGACACATCACAGCGAATACATTTCGCATGCTTGCCCAGCTCGTTTTTCAGCTCCTTGAGTCTGTCTGCCCGTCTTGCCACCACGATAACATCCCATCCGCGTCTGACAAGCTCCCGGGCAATTTCCCGTCCGATACCGGAGCTTGCTCCGGTAACCAATGCCAGCATACATATCCCTCCGTCATTTGTTAATATGATAAACTCTTCTGGCGTTTTCCTCTGTCACCAGAAGAACCTCCTCTGCCGTCATACCCTTTATTTCCGCAATCCGCTGAGCGGTGTGAACCATCAGTCCTGAATCGTTGCGCTTGCCGCGGAAAGGCACCGGTGCCAGATAGGGGCAGTCTGTTTCAAGCACAATTGCCTCCAGAGGAAGGGCTTTCACCACCTCCACCGTTTTGCGGGCATTTTTGAAGGTAATCACCCCACCGATCCCGATCAGCATTCCCAGCTTCCAGACCTCTCCGGCCATTTCGCTGCTTCCGGAAAAGCAGTGGAGTATTCCCTGCGGGCGATACCGTTTCAGCAGCTCCAATGTATCTCCGTGGGCTTCTCTGTCATGCACCGTCACTGGCAGTCCGCACTCTCCGGCCAGCTGAAGCTGGGCAGCAAACACCTCCTGCTGCAGTGGCTTGGGAACATCATAATAATAGTCCAGTCCGATTTCTCCGATGGCAACCACCTTTTTTTCCCGGCTCATCTCCCGGATCATTGCCAACCGTGCCATACTGCTGCCGTCAACACATTCCGGATGGATTCCCACGGCTGCATACATTCCCGGATAGCGCTGTGCCAAGGCAATACTGGTTCGGGAAGTTTCAAGGGTTGTTCCCTGATTGACAATGCCGCTGACACCCTCAGAAAACAACCGTTCCAGCACTTCCTCTCTGTCATCATCAAAAGCGCTGTCATCATAATGAGCGTGTGTATCAAAAATATGCTCCATAAGTCCGTTTCCTTTTTCTGGTCTTTTGCGGAGTTACCCGCCTGATACTATTATAGTTTATCCGTCCGTCAATGTCAATTCACCCTTCCGTCTTTTCACGGAAATCAGCATATTGGGACTCTGTCCCAAACCCTGCCGGGGAAAACCCTTTTTTGAAAAAAAGGGTTATTCCCCGGACCCCTTTCCAAAAAAACTTGTGTTTTGGGGATCAAAGAGCAACAAAAAAAGGGGTAAGATTTTGCGGCACACTTGTGAAGGATTTTCTTTTGACCAACGGAACGCTTTGCAAGCCTCTCCTTTAGGGGAGGTGGCACGAAGTGCCGGAGGGGTTCATGTTGCGTCTTGACTGGAAGAACGCTTTGCCAAGTCAAAAGTTTTCGCTCAAGCCTTTTTCAAAAAGGCTTGCAGGGTCCAGGGACAGCGTCCCTGGGCGCACTCTGCAGAGTGCGAAATAGCAAAGGGGCTTAGGGGGCGGCGGAGTGCATCCGCTGTCGCCTCGTGTCAGCGCTCCATTCCGTTCCGCGTGGTTTTGCCGTGTCTTAACTTTTTTGGCCGCGGCTTCTCCACCAAACAAGAAAACAGGATGTGAGACATATTCGCCGCATTGTCCGCAGGGGCACCCACGCCCGAAGGGGTGCAGGGAGTGATCGGAAAGCCCACTGCGTACGCCAAATAGAAGAAAGCACTGAAAAAAGTTGACATTTTTTGACAGATTGAGTTATAATTTCAACAAAGATTTATTATTTTGTTATGAATCAGGAGGTTTTACTATGAAAAGAACAGCAAAAACAATCGCACTGTTAGCGGTGGCGGCGCTTTCCGTTACAGCACTGGTGGGCTGCAGCAACAGCAGCA
>CACYCV010000134.1 GCA_902772955.1 uncultured Ruminococcus sp. | reverse complement strand
CTTCTTCCGCTTCCTCATAGGGAATGTTCCTCACAAAGTCCAGCATCCAGTCCCCCTCAGGCGTCCGTCGAAAGTCAAGGGACAGGAAATATAATTCCGTGTCCGGCACATGGAAAGCGTAAGAGGGGATATACTTATGCAGCTCCAGTTTTATGTATTCTTCGCCCCAAAAAGTATACGCTTCGAGTGCAGCGCGAGTAATCAAGGACGCGGAAATGGAATCGTTCTGTCCGGTGATATGCCACGATCCGTTTTCTCCAGCCTTAAGCACCGTCAGTTGCGCGATGTCCCCGGCCTGTACCAGAAATACAGCGGTTTCGGACGTGTTCCCGTTCAGGTAAATATCATAGGCCAGGATGTTTTCGGTCTCCTTGCCCGCTTCCCGCAGAACTTGCATCAGTTCCGGAAGTGGGTCAAAGTCGATATCCTCTGCAAAAGCATTACATGACACAATCAGCAGTACTGCGATAAGAGCAGCGATCAATAATCTTCTCATCGGGGTACCCGTCCTTTCTGAGTCATTGTCTGTCATCGGAACCTTGCAAGGTGCGAAATTAAAATCTACATACTTGATGTACCCTTTATATGATTTTATGGTATCTGGAAGGATTCTCTTTCACATGAATATAAAGGTAAAAAATCTATTTCTGCTTGTTTATATGGAGATTTGTACTGCTTTATTTTTTCATAAGACAATTTATAAAGAGACGAAGACAAATACGTTCTCATCTTTATCCGTTCATCAATGTTTATATCCCAATAATTCTTACTTAATTCAATCCATATTCCTTTTATTTCGGTATTTTTATAAATCAACTCAGAATAATGACAAGGAACATTCTCATAAATCATTGGGAGAGAGCCAGTGTTTTTTATCATATTAGGAGTAATAAACTGTGCCCAATGTATCCCGGGAATATGTGTTTCGCAATTCAGCAATTCAGCGGGCATTTCTGAGAAAAAGAAAAAACCATCAAGATAAATACTCCTGGGGCATAAAATATTGATATCAAGACAAGCATAAGTTACATCCAGCCTTAAGCATATCTGCTGTATTGTTTGTTTTAGTTCTATATAGTTAACTTTACTGAAGATATCTTTTGGAATTGAAATCTCAATCACTTTTTCATCATCAATAATGGGCATGGTGAAATAATGAGATTTAAACAAAGTGGCAAAAAAACGAATCTTTTTTTCTTCTTTTGATTAACCTGGTATAACGAATCAACAGATAAATAACACGCTTTTTCTATTTCATACTGAAGTCTGTCTTTATCCGTTTGAGAATAACCATCATGAATTATAAATGTGCTTTGATTACCCTCTGATTCCAACGTAAGATTCCATTGATCTTCAATTAAAAGTATGCTGTTTTTAACAGTTTGAATTATATCTACAATGGAGTCAAGAACAAGTTTAGCATAATTATTTTTTTTATTGGGAATGTGTAATAATATGTTTATATTGGATGTACGAAAGCTGTAATCAGGATAATTATCCATATTCATCACCTTTCCGTAGCGGCACCGAAATATTATTGCTCCACCAATTCATTCGTGAACATCAAGCAGCATACTGAGTGAATGGTTCATGTAAACAGGGGTCGGTTCTCTGTCTGCTTACCCTTTGACGATCCTGGATATCACGCCAACACTGATCCCCGCAAGGCTTGACGCATGTCGGATCGATACCCCTTCCTTCAGCGCTTTGCGCAGGACTGCGTCCCGTTTACCTCTTTCCATTCTCTGAAACTCCGCTGCGGTTTCACATCCGCTGCTGCATCGGATCAGCTCCCACGCCTGTCTGTCCGCTAGGTGTTTCCGCGGCTGATACTCCATATCCATGCACTTTTCTTCGGCCGCCTGTGCGTTCCACTCCATGAACTGCTCCTCGCTCTTTCTTTGTTTACCTGTCAATATATAGAACCCCCCTGAATCTATCTCTTGCGCAGGAAAACAGAACGGCAAACGCCGCCAGGAAACACAGGGACTTTTTTAACATTGGTTCTTCCTCCTTCTGACCGGTTATTCCG
>CACYCV010000133.1 GCA_902772955.1 uncultured Ruminococcus sp. | reverse complement strand
ACTCCGTTCCGCTCGATTTTGCCGGTCTATACTTTTTGGCCGCGGCTTCCGCTCCTCACGCTCCTCACGGAGCGCTCTGGAGCGGTTCTTTTTTGACCGGAAGGACGCTTCGCAAGCCTCTCCTGACAAGGGGAGGTGCACGGCGTAAGCCGTGACGGAGCGGTTCTTTTTTGACCGGAAGGACGCTTCGCCAAGTTCGTTTTCGAGGTTCTTAGGGGGACTTTTTCGCAAAAGTCCCCCTAAGTCGCTGTCCGCAGACAGCGAAACACCAAAGGGGCTTGGGGGCGGCGCGTGACCGCACAGGACGTGTTTGCTTCGCTGACATCCGATTCCTGGTATGATAGCGGAACCCTTCGCTAAGTTAAAGGATTTCAGCAAAACAGAAAAAGCAACCGGTGGAATACTCCGTCGGTTGCTCTGTGAAAAAAATGAAAAAGCCGGAATGCTGTGCATGGCAGTTAAAATCCAAGACAGGTACAAAGAAAGGCGGCAAGAGAGGCTGCCAGCGCCACCACAATAAGTGGAAGTCGGAAATAGGCCAGCAAAAAGGCGACACCGGTTCCGACAGAAGCAGATACGATACTGCCTGTGCTGTAAAAGACAGCAGGAATAGTCATGGCACCCAATACTGTATAAGGAATATAGTACAAAAAGCTTCTGAGAAAGCGGGACTGTATTTTCTTCCTCACAAAAGCAAACGGCAGCATCCGGATCAGATAGGTGACTCCCGCCATGACAAAAAGATACCAGAGCATGCTCATGCCTTCGCCTCCTCTTTGATGGGAAAGAATACGGCACCGGCCAGGGCTGCCGCACCGCCGCAGAGAATCACGGCAAAGCCTCCTGACAAAAACGGCAGTCCGTATCTGCAAAGGATACTGAGAACGGCAGCGATCAGCAAAACCACAAACACGTTTTTGCTGCGGGCGGCAGGGGGAACAATGATGGCAATGAACATACCATACAGCATCAGTCCCATGGCAGCAATCAGATCCGGTGGAAGTATTTCTCCTGCCACAGCACCTGCCAGGGTGCCAAGTGTCCAGCCGAAGCTGGAGATGACGATAATTCCATACATAAAAGAGGGGGTTACCGGCTTTTTGCGGGTGGAGCACACGGCAAATATTTCGTCCGTGATGCCATAAGCGGCCAGAAAGCGGTGCCGCAGGGTAAAGCGGGGATCCAGATTCTGAGATAAGGAAAGTCCCATCAGGGCATACCGCAGATTGATCACCAGCTGTACCAGAGCCATTTCCAGGAGTGTTCCTCCTGCGGCAATGGTCTGAATGCCCTGCGCCTGTCCTGCTGAGGTCAGGTTGGTCAGAGAGATGATAACGGCATAAACCGCAGAAATGCCAAGACGTACGGCGGTGATGCCGAATCCGAAGGAAACGGACAAATAGCCAAGTCCGATGGGAACGCCGGCAGCCAGTCCGCTGAAGAATTCTGAATGCTTTTTTGTCTGTTTCATTTCAGAATCCCCAGTGAGCCCAAGAGCAGCGCTGTCAGCAGAACAGGTGCAATAAATCGGATCATGACGACATATAATGTTTTCCGACCGAATTTTTCACCGTTTTTGGTGGCTTCTTCAATAATGGTTTTGGGCTTGACAATCCAGCCGATGAGAATACAGGTGCCGATAGCAACCACCGGCATGAAAATATTATTGCTGAGATAGTCAAACAGATCCAACAGCTGACCGGTAGAACCGTTTGGCAGAGGCATTTCAAAATAGAGGACATTATATCCCAGACAGATCAGTGTGCCGATCGCCACGGCAATGACGGCTTCGGTGATGGTGGATTTCCTTCTTGACCAGTTCAGCTTGTCCATCATGCTGGACACCACCGCCTCCAGAATGGAAATAGCACTGGTCAAGGCGGCAAAGAACACCATCAGGAAGAAAGCTGCGCCCACAAAATTGCCGATGGGTCCCATTGCCATAAACACCTTGGGAAGAGCCACAAACATCAGACCGGGACCGGCATTTTTCAGTCCGTCTTCTCCCAGGAAGGCAAACACGGCCGGAATGATCATCACCCCTGCTAAAAATGCTACCAGAGTATCAAAGATTTCGATCCGGTTGACGGATTTGATCATGTTGCTGTCATCCTTGAAATAGGATCCGTAGGTGACCATAATACCCATTGCAACACTGATGCTGTAAAACAGCTGCCCCATGGCATCCATGATCACGGAAAATACATCCCTGAAGCCCATCCCCTGCACATTGGGAATCATATACTTTTCAAGACCGTCTATGCCGGTACGTCCTTCTTCTCCGTGAATCGTCAGAGAAAAAACAGCGATTGCCACGACAAACACCAGCAGAACCGGCATCAGAATTTTGGAAAGGGATTCAATTCCTTTGTTGACACCGGCATAAATGACAATAGCCACGATGACCAGGAACAGGCAGGTAAACAAAATAGGCTGGAAGGTGGACCAGAAATCGGAGGTCATGGGAACTTGCTGCCCCTCCGGGACTTCAATGCCGGGAACAGGGTACTTTCCCGTGATGAACCGGGTAAAGTAGCTTCCGTCAGCAGCAGCGGATCCCTGTCCGGTACAGAAGGCCACGCAGTATTTCATGACCCAGCCGCCGATAATGCAATAATACGGCAGAATCATGAAGGGCACCAGGGTTGCAAAGGCACCGATCCAGCCGGATTTTTTATGGAGCCTTCCATAAGCCGTCAAGGCACTCTGTTTGGTTTTTCGGCCGACAGCGACTTCCGATACCAGCATGGTATAGCCAAAGGTCAGCGCCAGAACGATATACACTACCAGGAACAGGCCGCCGCCATCCTTGGCTGCCAGATAAGGAAACCGCCAGATGTTTCCCAGTCCGACGGCGCTGCCTGCTGCTGCCAGAACAAAGCCGATGGAACTGGAAAATGAATTTCTCTTTTCTTTCACGTTTTTTCTCCTTTCGGAATTAATCTACATATTACATAGTATAGCATCAAAGCCTCCTGACGTCAATCGGTGGCGCGCGTACGGGCAGGGCAACCGCACGAAAGAATCAAGAAAATTTGTTAAAAATAATGCTTGACAAAAATCCATCATCAAAAGAACATCTGAAACGTT
>CACYCV010000132.1 GCA_902772955.1 uncultured Ruminococcus sp. | reverse complement strand
CAAAAAAGAACCGCTCCAGAGCGCTCCGTAAGGAGCGTGAGGAGCGGAAGCCGCGGCCAAAAAGTATAGACCGGCAAAATCGAGCGGAACGGAGTGGAGCGCGACGCGAATCGACAGCGGAGGCACTCCGCCGCCCCCTGCACCCCTTCGGGCGGGGGTGCCCCCGCAGGCGACTTGACGAATGAATATCACATCCAGGGTTATCGTTTAGTGAAGCAAACACATCCTGCCTACGCAGGGGGCTTTCCGGTCGCCCCCTGCACCCCTTCGGATTAAAAGCTATAAGGGAAATTCATATCTACGGAAAGACTTACCGGAGGGTTCCGTTGGTCATAACACAACCACCCCAATGCGGCGCGTTAGCGTCGTGTGGGGTGGTAGCCGCGGCAGTAAAGCTGGACACGGCGAAACCGAGCGGAACGGAGTGGAGCAAGCCGCGAATCGTCCCGCGCGGTCACGCGCCGCGAATTGACAGCGGAGGCGCTCCGCACACGGCAAAATCAAGCGGAACGGAGTGGAGCGCTGCCGCGAACACGTCCTGTGCGGTCACGTACCGCCCCGCCGTACACTTGACAAAGAACGACTTAATTAGTATAATAAAATTGTACCGTAGCGGGAAAACGATTTCATCATTTGTTCTAATGAATATCCGAAAGGATATAAAAAAAGTCGTTTTCGGGATTCACGGTACATTTTTATAGGATGCTGCGGGTATCGGCAAAAAAATGCCGGTGCCCGTTTTTACACTTTTGTGTTACCAGCTCAATAGAAATCCGGCAAGCGGATGAGGAGGGACAAAGATGAGCAAATTAACAAAAACAGTTGAGGAACAGAGAAAAAGCCAGCAGCAGAAGTCAGTTGTCAATTTTATGGAGGGGATTTCTTATGAGTACCATCCCATCGATACACTGAAGATGGTTACGGCATCCTCTATCTTCGGAGAACCGCAGTATTACCGGGACGGTATTTTTTCTCCGGCCTTGGTCAAGGATGCTGTCTATCATGTGATGTGTCTGTTTGAACCGTACAATGTTCTGCCGGATCGTTTTAAGGGACTGAATACCTCTGAAATGATGGAAAAGATCATTGATGAAGCGTTGGATTTTGATTTCAGATCCACCATTGAATGGGCGGTTACTCTCAGAAAAGAGTTTCTGATGCGTTTGAATCCGCAGATTATTATGGTTCGTGCTGCCATTCATCCTGATCGGAAAGCGTTCAACGAGAAGCATCCGGGTCTTTTTTCCCGATTGCAGCGGCTTGTGATGCAGCGTGGGGATGAACCGGTTTCCCAATTGGAATATTATCTCTTTAAACATGGCAGCAAAAAGGGCATTCCCAATCTTCTCAAACGAAACTGGGCTGCAAGACTGGAGCAGGCATCTTTATATGAGCTGTACAAATATAAAAATGCCGGTATCGGATTGATTGATACGATCCGGATATGCCATGCCCACTCTTCTGTCATTGATGAACTGATGACCACGGGAACCATTTCAGTAGAATCAGACAATACCACCTGGGAAGCAAGCCGTGCGTCAGGAATGCAATGGAGGGAAATTCTCTCTTCTGTAAAACTCGGTCATATGGCATTGCTGAGAAATCTCCGAGGTATTTTTACGGAGATCGAGGATGAAGAATTCTGTAAAACGATTATGAAGCAGCTCAAGGACGGTGTCCTGACAGGAAAGCAATTCCCATTCCGTTATTTTACTGCTTTGAAGATGATCAAAAAGAGTCAGATTTATCATCAAGGGCTGATTATGGACACATTGGAAGAATGTATGGATATTGCCTGCGACAATATGCCCAGACTTTCCGGTAGAACCATGTGCCTGTCTGATAATTCCGGCAGTGCCTGGCATACGCTGAATAGTGAATACGGCAGTGTGACGGTTGCGGAAATTGATAATCTCAGCTCATTGATTACCGGAAGAAATTCGGATGAAGGCTTTGTCGGAAGATTTGGTGACAAATTAATTGTCTCTCCTGTCAGCAAAAGAAACGGGTTACTGACACAGTGCCAGGAACTGACCAAGAACCGATGTGATGATGTTGGCGGCGGTACCGAAAACGGCATCTGGATATTTTTCCGTGATGCGATTGACAAAAAGGAACATTGGGACAATATTTTTATTTATTCCGATCAGCAAGCAGGGCATGGCGGTTTATACGGAACAAAGGAAGGAAAGAATGAGTATCATCAGCGCGGCTGCAGCTTTGGTAATTATCAATACCTGGACGCTGCAAAACTGATGGCGGAATACCGTGCTAAGGTCAATCCAAAGGTCAACATTTTCAGTGTTCAGACGGCCGGCTATTCCGATATGATCGTTCCGGAATATGGCTACCGGACGAATATCCTGTATGGCTGGACGGGAAAAGAATTAGTATTTGCCGATACGATGATTCGCTTCTGGGATGAAAAAGACCGTGTTCAATAAACTTATCCCCGGTATCGTACCGTATATCTTTCGTTCTCGGGGGATGATTAACTGAAAAAACCACGGGATTATGCCTTTCTGAACATCCTTGGAAAGGCTTGGGGAATGGGGGATAGCTTATAGGCAATACCTCGCAAAGATCGTACCGCGGATTAAGCAACGCGGTACTAAGCCGTGATGCACTTTTTGTGTGGTGTTGCCTTAAATCTTTGCACAAAAAAACCTGCCGGATCACTCCGGCAGGCCGATGCAAATGTCTGATTCCACTGATTATTCTGCTTTTTCACCAAAGATGTTGAAGCGGAACAGCTTAGACTCATCCTCGGGATTCTGGCATTCGATATGGGCGTTTGTTATTTTGCCGCCCTCAATCAACTGTGTAAGGCCAATCAGCTGACAAAGCTTACTCTTTAAATTCAGACGGTCACCTTCATCGGTTACCAGAAATACATCACCCTCACAGGTATCAACGACAGAAAGGAAAGCCTTTACATCTACATCATGAAGTTCGATTGCATTGGACATTTTCATAACCTCCTTAGTTTTCAGGTCGTTTTCCTTGTGTAAGCACTCTTGCTTACACTTTTATTATATCATAGAATTCTCAATTGTCAATCGTTTAAAAAAATAATGGAAATTATTTTATGGAATATGCAGCAACATTATTGTTGAAAATTGTATTAGTTACACAAATCTGGAAGATGCTTCATCGATTGTTGCGTTTTTACCGGATAACAGCAGTAGATTGAATTTTTCCATCGCTGATGGTTATGCATCGCTGTGCCATCCGGGCAACAACCGGATCGTGTGTAATCATGATAATGGTTGAACCGTTCTGATGCAGATGCTTCAGAATATCCATGATTTCCTGACCGGAACGGCTGTCCAGATTACCGGTCGGTTCGTCAGCCAGAATCAGTTTTGGGGAGGCAGCTATTGCTCTGGCAATGGCAACTCTCTGCTGCTGCCCGCCTGAAAGCTCAAAGGGCTTATGCTGCAGCCGGTTTTGCAGACCAACACTGCACAGTGCTTCTTCAGCAAGCCGGTGCCGGGCTTTTTTTCCGATTCCCCTGTAAACCAGCGGAAGCTCCACGTTTTCTATGGCGTTAAGAGAGGGAATCAGATAAAAGCTTTGAAAAATAAACCCAATCAGATAGTTTCTGAGATTGGATAGGCTGCTTTCCCGCATAGATGAAACGGATATCTCATCCAGATAATAAGTTCCGGCGGTGGGCTGATCAAGACAGCCGAGAATATTCATCAACGTTGATTTCCCCGAACCGGATTGTCCGGTTACAGAAACAAATTCTCCCTCATCAACTGACAGATGAATATGGTTCAATGCATATACGGTGCCGCCCTTTGTCTGATAAACCTTGGAAAGGTCTGATATTTCAATCATTTTTTTCATGCTGGTACCTCGCATCCTTGAATTGATAAGAAAAAGCAACCGCCGAAGCGGTTGCATTGTAATATCTATTGATAGTATGGCATGAAAAGGGAACGTTTATGAATCCAAAGAGGAGGAGGAACAAATATCCTTCAGACAGCACATTTCACAACGGGGATTCCTGGCTGTGCAAACAGCACGTCCGTGAAGCACAATTCGATGACAAAAATCATTGGATTCCTCCGGAGGCAGTAATTCTTTTAGTATTTTTTCGATTTTGACGGCGTCCTTGAGATGATGAAACCCAAGTCTGCCTGTGATACGAATGCAGTGAGTATCTACCACAACTGCCGGTTTTCCGAAAATATCCCCTACAACCAGATTGGCCGTTTTTCGTCCGACACCTGGCAGGGTCGTCAAAGCCTCGATGGAATCCGGTACACGCCCGTCATAATCCAGCAGGAGCTTCCGACACATATTGACAATGTCCTTTGCTTTTGTTTTATACAGACCGCAGGACTGAATATAGGTTTCTACATCATAGATATCGGCCGCCGCAAAGGCTTCTGCTGTAGGATACCGTTCAAATAAAGCCGGAGTTACTAAATTGACTCGTTTGTCCGTACATTGAGCCGCTAGCCTTGTGGCAATGAGAAGCTGCAAGGGGTCGGTATATACAAGAGAACAAATTGCATCCGGATATTCCTTTTTCAATAGAGCAACGGCGGATATTGCTTTTTCTTTTGGATCCATAATCATCCTCTTTTCCGTCAGAATCAGTATTCCACACTTCCTTTGATTCTCTTCAGAATCTGGTCACTGTCGGAGGTATCACTTTCTCTTACGGCGGCTTTTATATCCAGCAGTTTGGAAGGCACCACCACCAGCTGATCCACGCCAAGAGCAAGCAGCATTTTTGTCATGTGAGTATCGCAGGCAAGCTCGCCGGAAACAGCCACGGGTTTATGAAATTGATGCGCATTTTTGCAGACAAACCGTATCAGCCGCAGAATGGCTTTATGGAATGGCTCGTAAAAATACTCTAATTTTAGATTTTCTCTGTCCATGGCCAATGTATACTGCGTCAATGCATTGGCGCTGATGACAACATAATCAGAAACCCGGCTGATTTCATCAGAAATAACAGCAGCAGCAGGGGTTTCGATCAAGGTGCCCAGCTGAATATCCAGACTGTAATCTTGTCCCTTTGACCGGAGTTCCATCTTAACATCCTCAAAGGTACGCTTGACATACTCAATTTCGTCCGTGCTGTTGATCATCGGCATCAGAATCGCCAGCTTTCCGAAAACAGAAGCCCGGAACAAGGCTCTGAGCTGGGTCATAAAAATATCCTTGTTATTCAGTAAAATTCGGATTCCCCGATAGCCGATGGCGGGATTTTTTTCCTCCGGTATATCCAGATAGGAAATGGATTTTTCGGAACTCAGGCTTGCCAAAGCGATAACTGTCCGTTCTTCAGGAAATGCCTTGAGTACGGTTTTATATACCGCGAACTGCTCATTCTCTGTAGGGGGCTCCGACCGCTTGACAAACAGATAATCTGTCCGGAAAAGACCGATACCGCCCGCGTCATATTTTTTGGCGGATTCCAGACCTTCCAGATGGTCCACACTGGCAGACAGTTGAATCGTCTGACCGTTTTTGGTGACAGCCGGCAGACCGATCTGATCTCTCAGCTTCTGAAGCTTTTCCTGATATCTTTTCTGTTTTGCCCGGTATTGTGCCAGCGTATTATGATCCGGATTAATGACTACCCGTCCGCTTTGACCGTCGATAATTGCTTCCAGACCGTCATAACGAGAAAGAGAAGTTTTGATCTGAGTAACCAAAGGCAAGCCAAGCGTTCTTGCTAAAATAGCGGTATGTGAATTTTTAGATCCCTTACTTGTTACAAACCCCAGCAGGTTTTCTGTATTCAGACTGATTGTTTCGCTGGGAAGAAGCTCAGAGGCCGCCACGATGACAGGTTCGGTTCGATCCTCAACCGTGTTTTTCTTCGGGCGCAGTATTTCGAGAACGGTATTGGCAGCATCAATAATATCGGTATAACGCTGCTGAAGATAATCATCATCCATGGAACGGAAGATTTCAGCAATTTTCTGAGCCGTATCATAGATAGCAAATTCAGCGTTAAGTCGCTTGTTCAGAATCAGGTTTTCAACTGTCTCAACAAACTTGGAATCCTCCAGAATCATGATATGAGTCTGAAAAATAACCGATTCACTTTTACTGACCCGTTTGCAGGCTTCTTCATATAATAACTGCAAATGCTGCTTGGCATTTCTGACAGCATCCTTGTATCGTTTTAATTCACCGTTGGGATTGGTGACGGAATACTTTGGAATGTTATCGGTAGAATTGGAGTAAAACGATAGTCTGCCGATGGCGATTCCGTTTGATACTCCCTTTCCATAAAGCTCTAACATATCGTTTCCCTCCTCTGGCAACAATGCCCTTCTTGTCCATTATTATTAAACAATAGTTTTTTCGAAATGTCAATACATAATCATTTTTTTGCACGAAAATCAACTTTCTTTAAAAGAAAATAAATAATATGTCATCCTGAGCGTAAGCGAAGGATCTTTATTACAAAAGTTGCATGAATGTAAAGATTCTTCGTCGCTTTGCTCCCCAGAATGACAAATCGGGATGCTTATATTTTAAAAATTGATTTCCATGATTTTTTTGTCTGGTTCGCTGTCAACTTGACAAATTGGAGTTTCGCACTCTGCGTCGAAACTTTTGACGCGTGACTGCGCAGAACGATTTGACAAATGTGCAGCACATTCAGGTTTAATGCTTAGTGGAGTGTATTGTTCTACTAACAGAATCATTTTTTTGCAAAGCGTTCTTCCGGTTATTTCATTATCATTCAGACAACGGGTGCAGGGACTGCGTCCCTGCCGAGGGTTCCAAGGGACAAGAAGCCATTGGGTGGGGGTTGGGGCCAAGACCCAGGATGGTCTTGGCAAAATTGATTTCCGTGCGAAGAGGGGTTGGTGGAATATTGACGAATCTATGCAAACATGATAAAATGAGGAAAATACTTGTTCTACAGGAGTTATCATGAAAAAAAGAATTTGTCTTTTCTTATCCTTGACGGTGCTGCTGTTGTTTTCTTCCTGCAGTAAGAATCCGGAACCGGATCATTCTGATGAGACTTCTCAGGTTTCTTCTCAGGAGGCGTCCCCTGTTCCTGAGGAATCCTCCGATCCGATGAAAGGAGCTATCCTGCCGTCTGTGCTGGGTTTCCTTCAAGACGGTTCCTCTTATTATCTGAAAGCTGAAATGAAAGTTGAAAAAACCGGTAAGCCGGATCAAAGCAAACAATATCAACTGTTGATTGCGGTAGATCTTCAGAAAAACACAGCAATGGTTTTTGCTGAAATGCCGGACGAAACCATTCATGTGCTGGTGAAAAATAAAATGTCCTACCGGATCCATGATGAAGAAAAAAGCTATTCTGTGCAGCGTTTTACCGGCGGACTGGCTTCTCTTGCCAAAAGCTATACCTCTGATTTATACCTTGGTGTGACAACAGGTCTGTCCCTGATTGAATCCGGCAAGGCTTCCATTACACTGACGGATGGTTCTGCTCCTGTTTCCGCTGATTATGAAAAATTCGAAATGCTGAATACGGTTTCCTCCACGGATGCGTTATATTTCACCTATTATTATATTCAGCAAAAGCCTGTCATGGAAATCATGGAAACTTCCTCCGGAAAGACAACCTATATTTTCCGTGAAATCTCCGATACCATCAAGGATACATCCGTTTTCTCTTTGCCTTCTGATTATACGGTAAAGGATGACTGATCGGATTCTGTCTGATTACACTATTTGATATAAAAAACGTGTGTCCGTAACGGTGCTGACAGGAGGAATTTGCAATGCTGAATGTTTCTCATCTGACAAAAAAGTATAATCGTTTTGTTGCCAACAACAATATGTCCTTTATGGTGAATGAAGGGGAAATTGCTGTTCTTGCCGGGCCAAACGGAGCCGGAAAATCTACTGCCATAAAATGTATTGCAGGATTGCTTCGCTTTGAAGGAGAAATAGAAATTGGCGGCTATAACAACAAGTCTCTGGAGGCCAAAAGAATTCTGGGCTATGTTCCGGAAATACCGGCACCCTTTGAATTGTTGACAGTATGGGAACATATGGAATTTATCGCCAGAGCCTATCGGCTTTCCCAATGGCAGGAACGGGCAGAAGAACTGATCAGAAGAATGGAACTGACTGATAAAAAAGAGAAACTGGGAAAAGAACTTTCAAAGGGAATGCAGCAGAAAATCAGCATTTGCTGTGCCCTGCTGATCGAACCGAAGGTGGTGTTGTTTGACGAGCCGTTTGTAGGTCTGGATCCACACGCAATCAAAGAATTGAAGGCAATGCTGTTTGAACTGAAGAGCAAGGGCGTGACTATTATCATCAGTACTCACATGCTGGACAGTGTGGAGGAATTCTGGGATAAACTTCTGATTATGATGAACGGCTGTATCGAGGCAGAGAGAGAACGACGCTTTGTCGAAAAAACCGGTGAAAATCTGGAGGAGCTGTTTTTTAAAATCACCGAGAAAGATAATCCTCAAAAAACCTCATCAAAATCGGAGGGAGACGGATGAAATCAATCTTTTTTTTATTGCGTAAAAATGTAAAAAACGCTGTTTTGGATACATTTCGTCATCCGCTTAAGCTGATCGTTTATGGTTTGATTGGTGCCAGCCTTGTTTATGCTGTAATCAGAGGCTTTACGATGGATGTAGATGTCAATGATAAGCTGGATCCCCGTATTTTGAACGGTGCCTTTTTAGCGCTGCTCTATCTGGTCAGCATTCCGATTATGCTCAAGGGACTTAGCACAGGTTCCAGCTTTTTTACCATGGGGGATGTGAACAATATTTTTGTTGCACCGATTTCACCCAAGAGAATTCTGGTGTACGGCATCGGAAAGCAGCTTGCGACCTCCCTTTTCCTGGTGGTCTGTTTTTCTGCCTATGGCAGCATGGCTGTCAAAATGTTTGATCTGACCCTTGGTAAAGCACTGGTGTTGGTTGGCGGTATTATTCTGATGTTGCTGATGATCCAGATTGTCACTTTACTGTTGTTTTGCTTATGCAGTGCCAAGCCCTTTTTGGTTCCGTTTTTCAAGGGATTGATTTATCTGCTGATAGTCTATGGCCTGGGTTCTGTGCTGATCTGGATGTTTACTGCCGGAATGTCCCTGTCCAATCTCTATTGTGCGATTTCCCAGCCCTATCTGGAATATGCGCCGGTCGTTGGTTGGATTCATGGTGTTGTGTTCGGCATTCTGGAGGGCAACTGGGTGCTTGCCCTGATCTATGCTTCTCTTTTGCTTTTGCTGTGTCTGATGAGTCTGTTTGTCTTTTGGCATACCAGATTGGATTATTATGAAGACGTTCTGTCCCATGCGGAAAATTATTATGAATTCCGGGAGAATATCCGCAGCGGAACCATAACAGACAGTATGCTGATGGGTTCTCATCCTGTCAAGCTGCGTAAAACTGGCATCTCTCGAGGAACAGGGGCCTCGGCCATCTTTTTTAAGCATATCCGGGAGGGGACCAGGCGTTCTCGTTTTTTGTTTTTCAATATCAATACCATCGTTCTGATCGGTATTGCTGCAGTCATTGGACTGGCAATGAAGACCTTTTTTTCCAACCCCTATCAGCTTACCATGATCTATATTGCCGTTACCATGATTTGTGCTTATGTGCAGTTTTTCTTTAGTGCGGCGGGGGATTGGGTCAAGGAACTGAATAAACCCTATATTTTCCTGATTCCTGACCATCCGGTCAAAAAACTGATTATGGCCGGTGCCACCAGTATTATCAAGCCATTCATTGACGGTTTGATTGCCTATTCCTTTTTATGGCTTTTGGTGGGCGGAAGCACTCTGGATGCATTTGTCTGTGCCATTACCTATGGCAGCTTTGGCAGTGTCTATATTGCTTCCAATATTCTTGCACAGCGAATTGTCGGAATCAGCGGTAACCGAGGCATATTCATCACAATTTACATGGGTGTCATGGTGTTGCTCATGCTTCCGGGAATTCTCCTGGGATTGTTGGCCATCTCTAATATCTCCTGGGTAATCAAACCGATTGCGGCAACGATTCTCGGGTTACCGGTGTTAATCTGGAATCTGTTTATTTCCCTGATGATTTTCTTGATGTGCAAGAACCTGCTGAATAATATTGAATGACCACAGCGGAAGATTTTTAAAAAAGCTACTTTACAAGAAAGAAAAATTCATTTATAATGATAATTGTTTGCAATAAGCGTATGACTGATATTTTGAAGAAACGGTGAGTGGATATGTTACAATTTGAAGAATTAAAGCTACAGCTTGAAGCCATGGAACCTGACATCAAGGATCTGGCAAATGCCCTTGGACTTGATAAAATGAAAATGGAAATCGAACAGCTTGAACAGCGTGCCGCTCAGCCCGGTTTCTGGGATGATGTTGAAAACTCACAAAAGGTACTTCAAAAAACCGGTGCCTTGAAGAATAAGGTGGCCGCCTATGATGAACTGACAGCCGCCTATGATGATACGCTGGCCTTAATTGAGCTGGCAAATGAGGAAGAGGATCTGTCTCTTCTGGAGGAAGCGCAGACAGAGCTGAACGGAGTTATTCAGAACTACGAAAAGCAGCGGCTCCAGACGCTGCTTACCGGAGAGTATGACAGCAAAAATGCCATTCTCACCTTTCATGCCGGTGCCGGTGGAACAGAGGCTCAGGATTGGGCAGAAATGCTTTACAGAATGTACACAAAATGGGCAGAACAGCACGATTTCAAGGTCAAGGAGGTTGACTATCTGGACGGGGAAGAGGCCGGCCTGAAAAGTGCGGTATTGTTGATTGAAGGAGAAAATGCCTACGGCTATCTCAAGAGTGAATCCGGTGTTCATCGTCTCGTTCGCGTATCTCCCTTTGATGCCTCCGGAAGACGTCATACTTCCTTTGCTTCGTTGGAGGTTATGCCGGAAATCGATAATACCATTCAGGTAGAAATCCGTCCGGAGGATGTTAAGATGGACGTTTACCGTGCCAGCGGTGCAGGTGGCCAGAAGGTTAATAAGACCTCCTCTGCTGTCCGTCTGACTCATATTCCTACCGGTATCGTTGTTGCTTCTCAGGTAGAACGCAGCCAGTACCAGAATCGTGATATCGCAATGATGATGCTGAAATCCAAGCTCATTGAAATCAAGGAAAGAGAGCATCTGGAAAAAATCGAAGATATTAAGGGTGTCCAGAAGGAAATTGCCTGGGGTGCCCAGATACGCTCCTACGTATTTATGCCCTATACCATGGTCAAGGACCATCGTACCGGTTTTGAAACCGGTAATATCAATGCCGTGATGGACGGAGATCTGGACGGCTTTATCAATGCCTATCTCAAGGCAGCCAGTTTGAATAAGCTTAATAACGACTTTACAGAAGAATGATCTATGATACACCAAATACGCCTTGTGTTTGGTGTATTTTCTTATGTACAATTTCTTGTACGTTGTAACCATTATGATAATAATAATCTTCCAAAAGGATGTGATCATATGCTGCAAATCATTGCCGGTCGAAGCGGTACCGGAAAAACCGAATGGCTGCATCAGCGTATTTGCCAACAGGCGGGGACGGATCGGATCATTCTGCTGGTTCCGGAGCAAAGTACCTTTCAGAACGAGAGAAGAATTTTGTCAGCACTGGGAGCCAAAAAGGCTGCACATATCCAGGTGCTGAGCTTCAAAAGACTCTATAGTGCCGTTACTGATCTTTATGGCGGCACGGAACAAAAAAGAATTGACGATGGTGCCAAGACGGTGCTGATGAGTCTTGCTGCTGAACAGACTGCCGATCGTCTGGTTATGTACAATGCCCGAAGCAAGCGCAGCGATTTTGCTGATCTGATGACAGGTGCAGTCAATGAGTTCAAAATGTGTGCGATTACCCCCGAACGTCTGATGGAAACCGCCAGCCATACAGAAAACCGTAGACTGCGTCAAAAGCTAACGGAAAGTGCGGCTATTTATGCTTCCTATGAGGCGCTGCTCCTGAATGCCTATGATGATCCGGATGATGATCTGACGAGACTGTATTCCCTTTTATCGGAGCATCCCTTTTTTCAGAATCACCTGGTCTTTATCGATGACTTTTATGGGTTTTCGGGACAGGAGCAAAAAATCCTGAAATGTATTCTCCGGCAAGCCAGAGAGGTTACCGTTGCCTTATGCTGCGATCAGATCCCCGCTTCTCAGATCGACTATTCTATTTTTCGGGAGCCAGGCCTGACGCTGCGGCTTCTGACTGAAATGGCCCGGGAAAACGGAGTACAGACCCTACCGGTTATCTGGCTGGAAAAGCCTCTGCGTTTTCAGGCTTCTTCACTGGCTGCCGTAGAAGAATCCGTCTTTCGCTTTGACGGGGATCCCTATTCCTTGACGGATGACGCCGTCCATATTTATGAAGCGATGGATGAATACGACGAAATCCGCCAGGTTGCCCGTGAGATTCAACAATTGGTTCGTCAGCAAAATTATGCTTTCCGGGATATCACCGTTATTTTGCGTCAGCCTGATGTGTATAAAAACATAGTTGCTTCCGAATTCCCCAAATACCATATCCCATATTTTCTCACTGATCCTCAGCTGCTGGAGGAAAAGCCGCTGATCCGGTTGATTATGTCTGCTTTTGCCATTGTACATTCTTCGTTCAGCACAGAGAGTATTCTGACCTATCTGAAGACCGACCTGACCTCTCTGAATCAGGAGGAGGTTTGCACGCTGGAAAATTATGCCTATTTGTGGGATATCAAGGGCAAGCGCTGGAAATCTCCCTTTACGATGAATCCGGACGGAAACGTGGAAAATATCAACGAAGAACGGCTTGACCGTCTGGAGAATCTCCGAAAGAAAGCAATTGTCCCTCTCCTGGAATTTGCCTCACAGCTTGAAAAGGCATCCGATGGGGGAGAAATCTCCGAGGCAGTCTACCGGCTGTTGGTTCGTTTGGATACGCCAAAACGGTTAAGGCAAATGGTAGGTCAATTCAACGATCCCTCTGAATGGAAACTTAAAGAAACGGAAGCCAGAATCTGGGACATCACGATGGAATTGCTGGACAAGATGCATACGGTGTTGGGCAGTATCAAAGTGGACAGCAAACGTTATGCAGAGCTGCTGAAAATGATGATACGCAAGAACCCACTGGCGGATATTCCCCAGACACTGGATCATGTGCTGATCGGAACCGCCGGTAATATCCGCAGTCAATCGCAGAAGGCCGTATTTCTGATCGGAGCGCTGGAAGGTTCCTTTCCAGTTATCCCGGTTGCTTCCGGACTGTTCAGTGACAGCGAGCGGACTACCCTGATCGGGATGGATCTTCCTCTCTACGATGCCGTATTCGGAATGTCCTTGAAGGAAAAGCTGAATATCTATGCGGCCCTTTCAATGCCCTCCGAACGTTTGTATGTCAGCCGGTACCTGACGAATGCCAAGGGGGAGCACTGTGAGCCTTCCGTGATCATCAAGGAACTGTGTGCGATGTTTCCGGAACTAACCATCAGGCACTACAGCGATCTCACCGAAAAGGAATTGTATTTCACAGAGGAGCAATCCTTTGAGGAGCTTGCCCTGCGCTGGCACGACAATAACACGGCTGCGGCTTCACTGCAGCAATATTTCCGGAACACTCATTCCTATGCACCAAAGGTTCGGTCCATTGATGATTTTCTGCTGGATGCGCCCTACCGCATTACGTCTTCGGTCGGAACATCCGGACTTTTCGGAGAGAAGCTGTCTGTTTCCGCTTCTCAGACGGAAACCTATTATCAATGTCCTTTTCGATATTACTGCAGATATGGATTACAGGTATTTCCTCGTCAGCGCGCGGACATGGATGCCGGTCTTTACGGCAGTGCAGTTCACTATATCTTAGAGCAGCTGCTGAAGCAGGAGGACTTTGAAGCTCTGAAAACAGCCGATGAATCCGTTTTGCTGGCACTTCTTCAAAAATATATCCGTCAGTATCTGTCCGAAATCGGGGGAAGATCTGACAGAAGCAACCGCTTTATGGCGCAGTTTACGATGATTCAGCGCAATTTGTCTATTGTTCTGAAACAATTGATGAACGAATTCAGGAACAGTGAGTTTGTTCCCTCGGATTTTGAGCTGACAATCGGTAGTGAAGAGGGAATTCCCGCCTATGAATTGGAGCTGCCGGACGGAAAAACCATGCGTGTCGTTGGTAAGGTTGATAGGGTGGATACTTATGTTCAACATGAGGTAAAGTACCTTCGTATTGTGGACTATAAAACCGGCAATAAGAAATTCAGACTTTCAGACGTTCTATATGGTCTGAATATCCAGATGCTGTTATATTTATCCATTCTTGAAAAAAACGGTGAAAGCTATTATTCTGAAGCGCAGCGTTATGCTCTTGCTCCTGCAGGAATTCTTTATATGCCCTCAACGCCAACTGCCAGAACCGCTGAGTATCATTCCGAACAGCTTCAGAAGGATAGTCTGACAGAGCAGAAAACAAACCTGAAAATGAACGGATTTCTGATTAACGATCCGGAGATTCTCTCCGCTATGGAAAAGGGTGTCAAGGGAATCTTCATTCCCGCAAAGCTATCCGCCGACGGGAAGCTGCTGCAGGCGGATCGCTATTTTGCGGATCTGGAAACCTACGGAAAGATTTTTTCTTATGTGGACAAAAAGCTCTCCGATATGGGAAAAGCCCTGTTTGCAGGAAGGGTAGAGCGTAATCCCGTCAAAGGAAGCGATACGGATGCCTGCGCAACCTGTGATTATAAAACGGTCTGCGGATTTGAAGAGGGAAAGCCGTCCAGAAAAATAACAACACTCTCAACAAAGGAAACTATTGCGGCGATAGAGAAGGAGGAGGAAAATCATGGGTGAAATGAAATTTACACCGGCACAGCAAAATGCAATTGATGCCTATGGAGGTTCCGTTCTGGTTTCAGCAGCTGCCGGTTCCGGAAAAACCAGGGTGCTGGTACAGCGTGTCATCAAGCTCCTGACAGATGAGGAGCATCCTGTTGATGCGGATCGTCTGCTGATTGTTACCTTTACCAAAGCGGCTGCGGAAGAAATGCGTTCCCGTATTTCTTCCGCACTCGAAGAACTGCTGTTCCGGGATCCTACCAATGCAAGGCTTCGCCGTCAGCAATTATTGCTGGCAAATGCAGATATCTGTACCATCCACAGCTTTTGCAGCCGGATGATTCGTGAAAACTTTTATTTGTTGGATATCAACCAGGATTTCCGCATTGCCTCAGAAGGGGAAGCGGAGGTACTGAAAAACAGAATTATGGCAGAAATCATTGAGGAACAGTATTCCGATGGAAAGGACGATTTTTTGCTGCTCAGCGAGCTGCTCTCCGGTGCTAAAACGGATAAGGGACTTGAAAAAGCTCTCCTGAGTGTTTACGAACGCTGCAATGCCCACCCATTTCCAGAAACCTGGCTTCGGGAGATATCCGAATTCTATCAGCCTGAGATTCCACTTTCACAGACGATCTTTGCCAGGACTGCCATGGATCGTCTGGCAGCCTCCATTGCCTATATGCGTTACATGCTTGAGGAAGCAGGAGAAATTATTGAAGCCAATCCCAGCTTTTGCACCTCTGCGCAAAGCAGCGGAGAAAAAAAATGGCTTGGGCTGAAAAGCTTCCTCGAACGTCTTTCAGAGTGTGCCGATTCAGAGGATTGGGACAGGATTTCCGACTGTATTCAGAATTTTCCGTCACTGCCATTCCGTAAACCCACCGGCAAAAAAAATACCGCCACAGAAGAGGAATGTACCACTGTCAAAAATAGCTTTGATAATATCGAATCTGCCATTCATGATACTTTGCTGCCGGTTTTTGGCACGGATACAGCCTCCTTTCAGCGGGACAATGAACTGTTGTATCCGGCAGTCTGTACCTTGTGCGATATTCTCAGACAATTTGATCATCGCTATTTTGAAGCGAAGAAAAACAAGGGTGTGCTGGATTTTTCTGATTTGGAGCATCAGATGCTGCGGCTGCTCGCCAAAGGAGACAGTGAGCCTGTGGAAAAAACAGAAATTGCCGGTATGCTGTCCGAACAATATGACGAGATCATGGTTGACGAATATCAGGATACCAACGATACACAGGAGTGTATTTTCCGACTGCTCTCCCGAGAGGAAAGCAACCTGTTTGTTGTAGGAGATATCAAGCAAAGCATTTACCGTTTTCGCGAGGCAAGACCGGAAATATTTAAGAGACGCCGACAAAAGGCTTTGGCTTACAATCCTGATGCTCCTACATTTCCGGCCCGAATCATTCTGGATAAAAACTTCCGAAGCTGTAAAGGAATCATCGATAGTGTTAACTTTGTTTTTCGTACTCTCATGTCGGAGCGGGTAGGGGAAATCACCTACAATGAGGACGAAAAACTGACCTTGGGGGCGAATTATCCTCAGACAGATGAAATTGCCCACGAGCTTCATTTGCTCTCTTCCTTTCCCTCCGGAAGTTATGCGGAGGATGGTGAGGAAAATGAGGACGGTCTGTATGAAAGAGAAGCCAGATACATTGCCGGAATCATAAAAAAAATGATCCGCCAAAAAACACTGATTAAAGACGGCAGCGTTCAGCGGCCGGTTTCCTATGGGGATTTTTCGATTCTGATGAGATTTGTTTCCTCCCATGGACAGACGTACGCGGATATCCTGAATCAATGCGGCATACCGGCCTATATTGACAAGCCGTATAGCTTGTTCGGCTGTTATGAGGTCAATTTGCTGATTTCCTTGCTAAAAACCATCGATAATCCCCTGCAGGATATTCCTGTACTCTCCTTGCTGCTTTGTCCGGTTTTTGGGTTTACCGTAGATGACCTGACCGAACTGAAAACAAACTATCATGGTAAATTTCTCTACAACCGTATTCAGGACTGTCTGCATACTCCCGAATCCGCCCAGGGAACATTGCAGGAAAAATGTGCTGCATTTGATATCCGCTTCCGGGAGCTTCGCAGACTTTCTGTAACAATCTCTGTCAGCAAACTGCTGCAGAACTTTTTTGATCGGACGGCTTTCCTCCCTATAATGCAGGCGTCTGAAAACGGCACCATCCGCATCCGGAATATTCGGAAATTCATGGACTTTTTGATGGATTACGAGGGAAGCGGCAACACGGGTCTGACGGAATTTGTCCGCTATCTGTTATATCTGGAAGAAAACGGAACTGATATGAATGCCACTGATACGGTGCCTGCGGATTCCGTCCGGATCATGAGTGTTCATCATTCCAAGGGTCTGGAATTTCCTGTTTGTATCATGGCCGGACTGAATGCCAAAGGAAGCAATACCACAGAAGAAATTCTGTGCCATACCGATCTTGGTTTTGGTTTGAAAACCATTGATCGAGAAAATCTTTTAAAATTCAATACGCTGCAGCGAAATATCATCCGGATGTCTCAAAAATCCGAGGAACTCAGCGAAGCCATGCGGGTCTTGTATGTTGCCATGACAAGAGCCAAAGAAAAGATTATCTCCGTTGTATCCTACAATACGAAATCGGCTGACGGACTTCAGAAAAAGCTGAAAAAGATAGCCTCCATGATTCAGCTTTCAGACGGAGCTGTTTCACCCTATTCAGTAGAAAATGCGTCCTCACTGGCCGATTGGCTTATTATGTGCGCTCTTGTACATCCGTCCATGCAGTCCCTGCGTCAGGAAGCCGGGCGTGAAGATCTTCCCGTATTGCCCTGTGCGGCCGCATGGAAGTTTATTCTTGCTGCCCCTCAGGAGGAGGAATCCAAAGCGGATGACATCCAGGAACAAATGGCAGAGGCAGATCCGTTGCTTGTACAGTATTTTCAGCAGCAGTTTTCTGCCCGCTATCAGTTTGAGCAGCGAACGGTGATTCCTTCCAAGGTTTCCGCATCGGCATTGGTTCACCAGGAACTTTTGGATCACCATATTGCCCGATCTCGTCCTTCCTTTATACAGAAAGATCAGATGACCGGAGCTGAAAAAGGAACAGCTATGCACCGCTTTCTGCAGTTTGCCGACCTGAAAGCACTGCTGCAGGATCCGGATGCAGAAAAACGCCGATTGCTGGACCAGGGGGTGTTAACAAAACAGCAGGTTGATTCTCTCAGCGGTGACAATCTCCATCGATTTGTCAGGAGTCAGACCTTTCAATATATCAGCCAGGCAGACACTGTCTTGCGGGAATATCGGTTTACGGTCAATATCAAAGCCTCTGATATAGATCCGTCCTATTCCTCTTACGATGAGGTGATTCTGCAGGGGGCAATGGACTGCTTGTTGATTCATCAGAATGAAATCATAATCATTGACTATAAAACAGACAGGGTCAAGGATGTATCGGAATTGTCAGAAAAATATGCCAGACAATTATCCCTCTATAAAAATGCGGCAGAACAGCTGTTTGAGCTGCCTGTTAAGAAGTGTCTGATCTATTCCCTTGATCGTTCAGCGGAAATAGAGGTCTGTTCATAATCAATTGATCTCTTGCATACCATAAAGCATGAAGCTGTAAAGGCCTCATGCTTTATGTTTTTGTCAGGAGGATGTGCAGATGGATTTCTTTTCCGTAGTGCTGATCGGTTTTTCGTTAGCTGCAGATGCTATGACAGCGGCCGTTTGCTGCGGTATCCGGAGCAGCGGCAGATCGCTGAAGCTTGCCTTGATGACAGCCGTTTTGTTTGCTTCCTTCCAGATGATGATGCCGCTGTTGGGCTGGAGTATCGGAAAAGTCGGCAGCAATATGGCGGGAAAGTTTGAAAAATACATTGCTTTCGGCATTCTGCTGTTTTTTGGTATCCGGATGTTGTGGGATGCCAGAAAGAGCATTCATCTGCCCCTTGGTCCCATAAAAGTAAAAGAATTATGTCTGTTGGCTGTGGCAACCAGTATGGATGCCCTTGCCATTGGAATGACGCTTCCGGCGGTTTCCGGTGCGCTTCATCCTTCAGCCATGGCGGTGACTCTCATCATCATTGGCAGCATTACTTTTTTTTTGTCTTTTATTGGCTTTTTTCTCGGAAAGAAATTTCATAGGTTCCGTTCTTCCTATGCTGCGACAGCGGGAGGCTGTATCCTGTCATTTCTGGCGTTCAAAACTTTGTTTGGAGGATAAACAGTTGCGGATGCACATTTTTCTATGAATGAATATTACGCCTCCGGATTATATTTCTGATAGGGAAATAACATCCGGAGGCATAATGAATGAAATGCACCTGAACAGCGGTATTCATACTTTCACGACAGATTATTTATTAATTTTACATAAAATGATTGATTTTTTATCTGAAACTATGATATAATAGAGCAAAAGTTACTAAGAGGTGCATAAAATGACTGAGGAAATAAAGATCACGCACTCCGAGCTTTCCGAAAATACTAAAGATAAACTGACACCGGAAGAACAGATCGATTTCCTGCAGCTCAAGCTGGAACAGGCGGAGCTGAGGGCAACCGAAAAAAATATTGCTCTGATTGAAATGACTGCATCCCGCAACGCCCTGTATCAATCTCTTCAAGATACTCAGATGCGGCTGGCTGAAACGATGGGACAACGAGAAAATGATGTTGAGGCCTATCAGAAGGAGTTGGAGCTTCGCCTGCAGGAAAAGAGATTGCTGCAGGAACAGAACGATTCCCTGATGATCAAGGCCAAACGGTATGATGAACTGCAGGAAAGTCTTGTCAAGATCAAAATGAAAGCAGAGATTCGCGCCCATAGCGTTATTGATGAAGCCCAGGAAAAGGCCATGGATACCATAATGCTGATCGATGACATAGAAAAAGAGATCAAGCTGTTCCGGGAGGATCTGACCTTCCTGCGCCGTGATATCAAGATCGGGACCGTCACGCTGGATGACAGACTGGAAAATATCTATCTGCGCCTGTGTAAGAACCTGGATAAGCTTCTGGAAATCAAACAAAACTTCTATATCAAGAATTCTCTGCCTCTGGATGACCCGATGTCCACATCAAGTGACGGAAAGGCTCCGGTGATTGCTTACCCGGAAGCAATGCGCGCCGACGGACAGGTGGCTTCCGATGGTGAAGATTAAGGAATTGCCTGGTCGTTGCACCCTTCGCTTTAGTACCCATTCTTCCGGCATCTATTCTGCTGTTTTTTACCTGTTTGAAATAGTGTACCCCTCAAAATACTCAATCGGTTTGTTATGATGATGATAGCATAACTCCCAAAGCGGTCGAAAGACCGCTTTCATTTTGTCATGCTGTTTCTGCCTGCTGCATACATTACTGTATCGGAGGTGACAGTATGGTCAAATTAAAGGTATATACGATTTGTTCTGTGACGTTGATGTGTCTTTTTCTGTTTGGCGGACTGCTGTATGCCGCTTTTCAGGAGCAGCCGTATCTGACAACCGTTGCGGAACAGCCGGCGTACAAAAGAGTCATTATTATTGATCCCGGACATGGGGGAGAAGACAGCGGTGCAGTGGCAAACGGACTTCTGGAAAAGGATATCAATCTGAAAATTGCCTGTAAACTCCGGGATATGCTCCAGTCCTGCGGATATGATGTGATCATGACCAGAGACAGTGATATTTCAATATATGACAGTACGGCTTCAACTACAAGAGAAAAAAAGGTATCCGACCTGAAAAATCGGGTGGCGATGGTGAATGCTAATCCGGATAACCTTTTAATCAGCATTCATCAGAATAAATTTGAGCAAAGTCAATACGATGGAACCCAATTATTCTATTCCACAAACCATCCCAGGAGCGAAAGAATGGCATCTGAAATCCGGAAATCCGTTACCGGTCTTCTTCAACCGGAAAATAAGCGGGAGCTTAAGCCGGCTGACAGTAATATTTATCTGTTGGATCATGCAGAAGTTCCTGCCGTGATAGTGGAATGCGGCTTTCTTTCCAACGAGGCTGAAGCTGCCAGACTATCTGACGATTCCTATCAGCAGCAGATGGCCTTTGCCGTATGCTGTGGGATCCTGTCTTTTGATACAGAATAAACAGAGAAGAAAAGGATGAGAATCATGGCAAATGCGAAAATCAAAAGCTTGTATATCTGTTCTCAGTGCGGCTATGAAAGTGCCAAATGGTATGGAAAATGTCCGTCCTGCGGAGACTGGAATTCTATGACCGAGGAGATCAGGGAAATGACGAAAAGCACCGCTGTCACAGCAGTACAGCGCAAGCGTCCCTCTTCGGAGCCGGTTCCGATTTCCGGGATTACTACAGAGGATGAACAGCGATACTTTACCGGCCTGAAGGAACTGGACCGGGTTCTGGGCGGTGGTATTGTCAAGGGCTCTCTCGTTTTGCTGGGAGGAGATCCGGGTATCGGAAAATCAACCATTTTGCTGCAGATCTGTCATCATCTGGGAAAGCTTCTCAAAATACTATATATTTCCGGCGAGGAATCCAAACGTCAGATCAAACTTCGGGCTGAACGACTGGGTGTCAACAGCGATAATCTGTATATCATGACGGAAACGGATATTGAGATTATCACCAATCAGATTCAGACAGAAAATCCGGATCTGGTCATGATTGATTCTATCCAGACGATGAATTATCAGGAGCTTAATTCCTCTCCCGGCAGTGTTACTCAGGTGAGGGAATGTACCAATCTTCTGATGCGCACCTCCAAAGCACTGGATATTCCCTGTATTGTTGTCGGTCATGTGAATAAGGACGGTGCTATCGCCGGCCCGAAGGTGCTGGAGCATATTGTAGATGCTGTCCTCTATTTTGAAGGGGATAAACAGATGTCATATCGTATTCTTCGCGCCGTCAAAAACCGTTATGGTTCTACCAATGAAATCGGTGTGTTTCAGATGAATGACAATGGTCTTTCGGAGGTTGAAAATCCCTCGCTGATGCTGCTTTCCGGCCGTCCTAAAAATGTCTCGGGTACTTGTGTGGCCTGTACTATGGAGGGCTCTCGTCCGATTCTGGCAGAAATTCAGGGGCTTGTTACCAATTCCGGCTATGGCAATCCCAGAAGAATGTCCACAGGATTTGACTATAATCGTATGTCCATGCTGCTGGCTGTTCTGGAAAAGCGCTGCGGGTATTATTTTTCCAGTCTTGACGCCTATGTCAATGTCATCGGTGGTTTGCGTCTGGACGAACCTGCTACCGACCTGGCCTTGGCGCTGGCTTTAGTCAGCAGCCTCAAGGATATGGTAGTTCCGGAAGATTTGCTGGCCTTCGGAGAAGTAGGACTGACGGGGGAGATCCGCAGTGTCAACCATGCCGCTATGCGAGTTACCGAAGCGGCACGGCTTGGTTTCAAACGATGTATTTTGCCATATCATAATCTCAAGGGTCTGTCTCTTCCGAAAGATTGCAGCATCGAAATTGTAGCGGTTAAAAATATCAGAGAGGCGGTTTCTGCCCTTGGCGGTTAAAAGCCAGGACGGGGCTTTCCGGGCTGATTTTGTTCCTGCATTTGCCGCCGCGCCATTCCTCCGGTGAGGCCGTTGCCGTATTCAGCTTGCAAAAACCGTCTGACTGATGAATACATCGCTGACTGCACGGTATCTGATTCATACGATTCCTCGTTTCGTTGGGTGATGACAATAGTATGAAGCGTAAGATCAAAATTTATACATCAAAGGAGAAAAAACATGGTCAGACAAATCGTTCGTGATACGATGTTTCTAATGCGAAAATCCCAGCCTGCCACAAAAGCGGATCTTCCGATTGCCAAAGATCTTGCCGATACCCTTATGGCATATCAGGAGGATTGTGTCGGGTTGGCAGCCAATATGATCGGTCAATCCAAAAGCATTATCGCAATTTCCCTTGGCGGAATTCCGGTGGTGATGATGAATCCCAGATTGTGCGCTCATTCTCAAGAACAATATGAAACGGAAGAGGGGTGTCTTTCCCTGACAGGTGTCCGTTCTGTCAAACGTTACCGCTGGATCGAGGTCAGCTACCAGGACATGAGGCTGCGCCCCTGTAAAGCAACATATCATGATTATGTAGCGGAGATTATTCAGCACGAGATAGATCACTGCAACGGAATCCTTATTTAAGGAACCGCTGAATCAATCACGCCTTTCGGCTCAGCCGGAGTGCCTCCGGTGTCAATTCGCGTTTAAATCTTCCGCATAGAATACTGTTTTGCCGCAGTATAAGATTTACGCATCGGAAAGAGTTGAGTGCGAAATTGGGAGCGCAGGCGCAGTGAAAAGGTTCCCTTGGGGTGCTCTGTGCCGTCATCTTGCACCAAAATCCCATGAAATACGTCAATATTCCTTCGGGATTTTGATACCATCTGACGAAAAATCTGACAGCGCAATACAGACACTGGATTTCATCAGCGCTTCCTTAATGTTAAATATTCAATTAAACAAATTAATAAAGTTTCGCCAGCCTGTGAAAAGGCTGCGGGTCCATGGGACAGAGCCCCCCTAGTGGAAGGTTCGGAGGGCAAAGCCCTCTGACTTCTTAGGCATTTTGCCTGTCTTTGACAAAGGACAGGCTCTTAAAACTATTCCATTTTATTGAATAATAGTATAAGGCAACAAAAAAGCCGACTGTACGCCGGCTTTTCTGAATTACATATTAATCACACTGCGTAATCCATTGAAACAGATGACACTGATGATGGCGGATATTTCTTCAATGGATTGCTTTCTGTCAGAGTTGAACCAGTTGTGAAACACGGCAATCATTCCATAGAGGGAATAGGTCAGTGCAGTTTCTATGGTCTGTTCGTCGGCTGCGGTCTGTGCAATCATGGCGGATTTTGTTTTTTCCTTCAGCAGTCTGACAATTTTTTCGATGATGTGGGTATTGCTGTTAGCGGCAAAAAAATGACCATAGAAATCCATATCCATATTGATGATTGTTGTCAGCTTTTCAAAAATGGCGTAGGGATTATCAATGGCTTCTTTGAAATTGATCTCCCCTAAAAAAGCACTGAATTCATTCACTATATCATTTTCGATTTCGTCGATAACCTTATAGATACCGGAATAATAATGGTAAAAGGTCTTTCGGTTGATATCCGCAAGCTCTGCAATATCGCTGACGGTAATGTCATTGATATCTTTTTCTGATAACAGTTTGGCAAAGGCCGTCCGGATTGCTTTTTTTGTACGGACGACTCTTCGGTCTAATGTATTGCCTTTTTTTTCCATATCTCTCACCTTCCGGTTATAGGATGATATTCGACTCGGTTCGACAAAAATATACAAAATAGTATATATTTGTGGCAAATGCCACGGATTTTTGAAAAATGTTGTTTTTTTCTTGAAAAGGCTACGAATTTCAGTTGGAATTGCTTACGGATTATATTATAATATAGAAGGCAATCAAAAATCAACAGATGTGTATTATTTTTTTTCTTGTGAATCAGAATCGAGCGGAGGATGTGATGCTTGCATGAAGATTCTTATTTTAAGAGAAACAATCAACAAAAAAATGAAATATATCTCAGATGCGGTAATTCTTGCCGCTCTTGAAAAGCATTTGTGCCAGGCACCTACCGATCTGACCGATTATCTGATCGATCCTTCGCAGATTTCTTCTGAACAGTATGTTAAAAAAATGGCAGCTGTGATTCAGGAGGAGCAGACAGATGTGATACTTTGTACAGGACTGAATGGTATGGGCCTTATGTCTGCGGTCCGAAAACTGACAGGATTGTCGGTCTGGACCTGCGGTATTGTCAGCGATTACTTTTGCTCACCTTTGTTGTACAAAATAGAGTTGGATTGCTTTTTTGTTCCCCATGAAGAAATAAAAGCAAAACTGATTTGTAAGGGAATTCCGTCTGACAGGATTTTTGTTACAGGCATTCCGGTGAAAAAATGTTTTCGTGAGCATATCGGCAAAGCAGCTGCCAGGAATTATCTGGTCATCCCCAGGAACCGACACATTTATCTGCTGATACCGGACGGGCTTGCCTATGAAACCATTATCCGGCTTTGTGAAGAGCTTTCCGAAGCAGAACAGGAGGACTTTGCTCTGTATATTCCTACGCCTCGATGCAGTACGATTCGTGACCAATTGATTGATTATGCAGAGCGGAATTCCCATATCCGGATCATTACCTACACCACAAAGCTGAATCTTTATCTGGAGAGTGCGGATGCCATGCTGCTGAAACCGGAGCCTATCTTCAGTACGGAAGCGGCTGTTGCAGGCGTTCCGATTGTACATCTTTCTCTCAATGCTGCGGAGAAAAATTATAGCAGCGGTTTTTTCTCCCGTCATGAAATGGCTGTCTCCGGCAACAGTATCCGGGATACGATTCAGAAAGCAAAGCGCTTTGTGGAAGAAAAGGCAATGGCAGCGAGAATGATTCAGATGCAATACAGAAATATCTATTCTGATGCCGCAGATAAAATCATTGATATTATTATCAAAAAAATAGATATGAACAAGCGAAAACCCCAGTCTTTGTAAATACGAACAGTGAGGTATTCTTTTATGAACACAAAAATGATGGATGGAATTCTTTTTGCCAACATGATCCGCGGAGGCGCTGCCACTCTTTCTGCCAACCGTCAGATTGTCAATGATCTGAATGTTTTTCCGATTCCTGACGGAGATACCGGAGATAATATGTTTATGACGATTGATTCAGGCGTTGCGGCACTTTGCCATGACGAAGATCCTTCCCTTGGCAACACCGCTTCTATCGCTGCCAAAGGAATGCTGTTAGGAGCAAGAGGAAATTCCGGCGTTATTTTGTCCAGAATCTTTGCCGGTATCTCCAGAGGCTTGCAGGGTGTTGAAAGTGCCGATGTTACCATATTGGGAAAAGCCTTTGAAAGCGGTCTCAGTGAAGCGTATAATGCTGTTTCTTCTCCTGTAGAGGGAACAATTCTGACGGTGTATAAGGATGCGGTTCATTATGCCGGATCAAGAATCAAACGGGACAGCACTCTTGAAAGCTACTTTGATAATTTTCTCCATGAGCTTCACCGTTCCCTGCAAAGAACACCGGAGCTGTTGGACGTGCTGCGTCAGGCGGGTGTGGTCGACAGCGGAGGAGCAGGCTTTATCTATATCGCTGAAGGAATGCAAAGTGCCTTGAGGGGAGAATCGTTTGACATCATGCGTGAAAACACTTCTTCAGGAAAAAGCGTTGATTTTTCTGCTTTTGATGAAGACAGTGTTCTGGAATTCGGTTATTGTACGGAATTCCTGCTGCGGCTGCAGACCTCAAAGGTTAATCCCGATCAATTTGATTTGAAAGAACTTGAGCAGTTTCTGAACAGTGTGGGAGATTCTGTCGTTATCTTTCAGGAAGGTACCATTGTCAAGGCTCATGTACATACCATGAAACCTGGCGATGTACTGAACCACTGCCAGCAATACGGTGAGTTCCTGACAACCAAAATCGAAAACATGACTCTCCAGCATAATGAAACAACCGTCAGCAATCGTTTTGAAGCAACGCTGCAAACCAAGCCTCATAAAACGTATGGAATTGTCAGCGTAGCTGCCGGCAATGGTATCAAAGAAGTATTTTCTTCTCTTGGCTGCGATGTTGTGGTAGACGGAGGTCAGAGCATGAACCCCTCCGCTGAGGATCTGATCTCAGCCTTTAAGGAAATCAACGCCGACCATATTATCGTGTATCCCAATAACAGCAATATCCTTCTGACTGCGCAGCAGGCTGCCGCTCTTTATCAGGATGCTCAGGTTTCTATTGTTCCCAGTAAAACTATCGGGGAAGGATATGCGGCTATTTCCATGCTGGATACGGAAAAGAACTCTATCGAGGAAATTCTGGAGGAACAGAAAGATATTATTGCCGGAGTGATAACCGGAATTGTTTCCAAAGCCGTCAGAGATACCGAAAAGAACGGACTATCCGTGCATAAGGATGATTATATTGGCTTTGTCGGCGATGAAATATACGATGCTTCTCCCGATCGTCTGACGGCACTGCTTCAATTGGCTGATAAACTACAGATTACCCATTATGATATTGCTTTGATTGTCTGCGGTGAAAATGTTTCTTCTGACGAATCCGAAAACGTCTATCAGGAATTGAAAAAGCTCTGCCCTCATACAGAAATCATTCTGATTGACGGTCAGCAGCCAATTTATGATTATATTCTCATTTTAGAATAAAAGGAGTTTGAATATGTTAATTCTTTTCACTGATACAGACACGGACCTTACTCCCAAAAAAGCCAAGGAATTTGGCTATCACATGATCAGTATGCCATTTAGCATAGACGGAAAAACTACCTATCCCTATGAGGATTTTGAGGAGTTTGATGCACACGAATTCTACGAAAAGCTGCGGGGAGGAGTTCTCCCTAAAACCAGTGCTGTTAGTGCAGAAACCTATAAGAAGTATTTTGAACCCCATTTTAAAAACGGCGACGATATTCTTTATGTTCATTTTTCGGCTGCTATGTCTGCAACCTTTGAAGCCATGGAACAAGCTGTCAATGAATTAAAGGCCGCTTATCCGGAACGTCAGTTTTACACTATTGATACAAAAGGCATTACGATCGGTAGTCTGAATATCGTTGAAGAAATCGGTGATCTCTATAAAGCCGGCAAAACCGTGCAGGAGATGCAGGAATGGGCCAAAACCGAGGTCGACAAGTTTGCGGTCTATTTCTTTGCGGATGATCTGAAATTCTTTAAGGCCAGCGGCAGAGTCAGCGGACTTGCGGGCACGATGGGTACTCTTCTTGGTATCCGGCCCATCATTCACATGAACAGTGAAGGAAAAATGGTAAATATTGGAAAAGAGAAGGGCAGAACAAAGGCTCTGCAGCGACTGATCAGTTATGTCGAAGAGCTGGGGGAAGATATTGAACAGCATCGCGTCATTGTGGCACATACAGATGCTCCTCAGCTTGTTGACGAAGCGGTGCGTCTGCTGAAGGAAAAATTCGGAGACAATCTCCGGCTCGAGCTGGTGGATGTCAATCCTACTGCCGGAAGTCACTGCGGACCTTCTACTGTTGGCATCAGCTTCCATGCGAAGCACCGATAATCAATGGTTCCTGTTTGGATTTCTTTTGAACAGAAAAGCCGATGAAGCACTTCACTTCATCGGCTGCATTTTTTTGCTGTCAGCAAAACCTGTTCCTTTCCTTTGTACTGTTAGTGGAAAAGTGATTCATCAATCCTCGTTATATCGGGAAGTAATTCCGAAGTATTCCTCCAGGGTCAAGCCAGTACAAGCAATTTCCGCCGCCTTTTCTTTGCCAAGATAGCGTATATGCCAGGGCTCATATTGATAGCCCGTAACGGATTCTTTCTCTTTGGGATAGCGAATGATAAATCCGTACTGCACACAATGCTTTTCCAGCCAGATTGCCTCAGGTGTTCCTGCAAAAGAATCTAAGGTGGAATTGATATCCAGTGATAGTCCTGTCTGGTGCTCCGAGTGACCGGGTCTTGCCGAGACTCTGTCTGCTTTTTCACGTCCGGATTGATTGACATTATACTGATAGGTAACAACCTGCATCTCATAGCTGCGGTAGCCCGATACGATCCAAAGAGTAATACCATCCTTGGCGGCATCGGATGCCATTTCCCGGAAGGCATTAACCACTTCCATTTTCAAACCGGTTCCGTAGTCTTCCGGAAGGGCATAGGTTTTGTTGGTGATCAGAACATCGCCAAAATATGTTGCACCATCAATTATTTGTTTCTGATTCATCGTATTTGTAATCCTTTTTACATGACTCCATTTTGAATAAACCTTTTCGTTTTGTATGATCTGATAGACTCTTACCCGAAAAGAATAGATTTCATTCGGGATCAGATCAGAAAAAACGGTTGTTTTTTCGTTTGTTTCCAATCGGAGGGTTGGCACAGGAGAAGCTTCTTTGTTTCTTGCAGTATATTCAATTTCGCAGCCGTCTGCATCCTCCGTTTCGGAGAGCGTGACGGAAACGGTATTCTTGGCGGTTACTGACAGAGAAAAGTTGACAGCCTCCGACTCCGTGTAAAAGGAAGCACTGCCGCTCAGACAATCGTTCTGCCGCGTGGGTCCTGACAGTTCCTGCTGCATGGTGACGTCATCCTGAACATAGTTTCCAAGTGACCCCACTTCTTGACGGATCGTATGACAGGCAGTCATCGCCAATATGATAACGGCCATTTCCAAGGCAATCATTGCTTTTTTCATGAATATTCTCCATTGCCGTTCTGATTCGTTGAATTGTTTAGTCAGAGTGTTTTTTCTGTCTTTATTTTACCAGCTTCCAATTTATGTGTCAATGAAAAAAGACATATTTCGGTCATTTGTCGATTCTATTACATTGATGAATTGGATGAACAACTTTCCCTGACAGAAATATCAGAGCGATCAGGTTCGGAATTGCCATGAGTCCATTGAATGTATCCGACAATTCCCATACCACAGACAATCCCATGACACATCCGGGAAAGGTTATTACGGAATAAATCAGCCGATAAAGTCGGATGTATTTTCCTCCTGTCAGATATTCCAGGCTTTTTTCTCCATAATACGCCCACGAGATCAGGGTGCCAAAGGAAAACAGAATAATTGAAATCACAATAAACCATTTTCCCGCACTTCCAAGAACAGATTTAAAGGGAATCACACTGAGTTCTATTCCATCCAATTTGCTGCTGTCAGCACCTGTTGAAAGTATACAGAGTGCCATTAGCGTACAGAGAAGGATTGTGTCTACAAAAACCTGAAAAATTCCCCACATTCCCTGACGGCAGGGATCCTCCGTTTCCGCCGCCGCATGAACAATCGGAGAACTGCCAAGACCTGCTTCATTGGAAAAAACTCCCCTGGAAATACCGTATTTGATGGCTCTCGTCATTCCGTACCCAAGAAGCCCCCCTGCTGCGGAATGCATATCAAAAGCGCCCTCAAGGATGCACAGAAAAGCGCCGGGAATCCCTTTGATATGAGCTGTCAGTACAATACAGACGCCGATCAGATAAATTACTGTCATGATTGGCATAAGCCTTTCTGTAAAGCCGGAGATCCGATCAATCCCGCCGACAATGATACTCCCAACCAGACCCACCAGGATGATTCCCGTCACGGTTTCCGGGATGCCAAAGGCTGTTCTGACAGCACCTGCCACAGAATTGCCTTGTGTCATGTTGCCCATTCCAAAGGCGGCAAGCGTACAGCAAAGAGCAAAAATAACTGCCAGCCATTTGCAGTGAAGACCTTGTTCAATATAGTACATCGGTCCCCCTACGAATTTTCCGTTTCTCAAGACTCTGTAACGAACGCCAAGAACATTTTCTGCATAGATGGTTCCCATTCCGAAAAAAGCAGCAATCCACATCCAGAAAACCGCACCCGGACCGCCTAAGGCGATTGCATTGGCAACACCCACAATATTGCCGGTCCCGACTGAGCCGGCCAGTGCAGCCGAAACAGCACGAAAAGGGGAGATGCCCGCTTGATGACCGGTTTTTTTTCGTTCCCGCAGTACTGCTCCAATCGTCAGCTTCCACCAGGTTCTGAAATGAATCAGCTGAAAAAAGCGGAGCTTTACCGTGAAGAACACTCCTGTCGCCAGCAGCAATAACAACATGTACGGGCCCCAGACAATTTGATTCACTCTTGAATTAACAGATTGAATCCACTCCACAAAAACACCCCTTCGGCATTATATGCGGAAAAAGAGGTGGATAAAACAAACACAACCGCCTGTATTCACAGCGGAAATCTGTTCATTCTTTCTTATTTGGAGGATATGGAAGAATTCTTCTTTCCTCAGTTTTAAAAAATTCTATGAACCGGATTCATTTGTTGCTGATACTAATAATGCTGTTGTGGCTATCCGTCAGGCGAATACAAATGCGTGAATAAATTTAGAATTCTTCTTGCACCCCCCTCCGAATTATGGTATAATAGATAAAAATTACCATGATTCGGAGGTTTTTCTTATGCCAAATTGGTTAAAAGATGCTGTGTTCTACGAAATCTATCCTCAGACCTTCTGCGACAGCAACGGAGACGGTATCGGTGATATCAACGGGATTATTTCCAAGCTGGACTATGTCAAGAGTCTCGGCTGCAATGCGATATGGCTGAACCCGGTTTATGATTCTCCCTTTATGGATGCTGGTTATGATGTCAGAAACTATTATCAGGTCGCAGAACGGTATGGCACCAATGAGGATCTGAAACGATTGTTTGAAATTGCCCACGAAAAGGGTATCCGGATTCTGCTGGATCTTGTTCCCGGCCATACTTCTGACCAGAACGAGTGGTTTCTCAAAAGCAAACAGGCCGAACCAAATGAATACAGTGGACGTTATATCTGGACAGACTGCGTATGGGAAGCTCCGCCTCAGTATAGATTGCTTTGCGGTATCACACCCCGTGACGGTAACTATATGGTCAACTATTTTAGTTCCCAGCCGGCGCTGAACTATGGATTTAATAACATCACTCACCCAGCGTGGCAGAAAAAGCCCTCTGATCCGGACTGTATCGCTACCCGTGAGGCACTTAAGGATATTATGCGCTTCTGGCTGAAAATGGGATGTGACGGATTCCGTGTCGATATGGCGGATTCTCTGGTAAAGGGGGAGGACGGCGAAAAACCGGAAACCTGTAAAATCTGGAAGAATATCCGTCAGATGCTGGACAAGGAATTTCCGGAAGCTGCTATCGTTTCGGAATGGTGCAATCCGAAAGTAGCTATCGGTGCAGGCTTCCATAGTGATTTCTATCTGGATCATGATACCAATGGGTATCGTTTGCTGTTCCGTCATAAGGATAAAAAGACTGGAGAATGCAAGGCCGTTTTTGGTAAGAACGGCAAGGGAGATATCACGGCTTTCCTGGAGGAATATCTGGACGATCTGAAAGGAACAAAAGGAAAGGGGTATATCAGCTTTATTACCTGTAACCACGATACACCTCGTATGACCAGAATGTTTACCCCTCAGGAAGCAAAACTGGCCTATTCCTTTGTTTTCCTGATGCCAGGGGTTCCTTTCCTGTATTACGGCGATGAAATCGGTATGCCCTATCGTGAGGGCTTGAACAGTAAAGAGGGCGGTTATAGCCGTACAGGTACCAGAACGCCTATGCAGTGGAACAGCGGTGTGAATTGCGGTTTCTCCTCCGCTCCCACTGAAAAGCTCTATCTGCCTGTGGATACTACTCCGGAGGCGGTTACAGTTGAAAAATGCGAAAAGGATCCGGACTCTATTCTGAATACGCTTCGCAAGGTGATTGATCTCCGCCACAGCAACGAGGATCTGCAGGCGGACGGCGATTTTGAAGTGGTTTACGCTGAAAAGAACGCTTATCCCTTCCTCTTCCTGCGCGGTGATTTTCTGATTGCAGTTAATCCTTCTGACAAACAGCAAACAGCACCTTTGAAAAACGCAGGAACATTGGTATTTGCTATCGGGGAAGTAGCTTTCCGTCAACAGACACTTACAATGCAGCCTCAGTCTCTTGTGGTTCTCAGGAATGATTAAATATCAAGAAAAGGGCAGTACCTTTACGGGCGGTACTGCCCTTTTTCTGGTGGTGTGTCGGGCATGACACTAATCTCACAGGTGAAAGTCCTGTCACGGGTAGTTACCGCCAAGTGTAGCGAACCGCAAGCTGTT
>CACYCV010000131.1 GCA_902772955.1 uncultured Ruminococcus sp. | reverse complement strand
TGTATGATCCGCGTCCGAATCAGGCAGATACTTTTGCCGGATTGATCTTCACGCCAGGTCCCATTGTCGGAGCAACGGATACGCTCTTGATGTAAGCGCCCTTGAGTGCGGAAGGTCTTGCTTTATTAATTGCATTCATCAGTGTCTGGAAGTTGTCATTCAGCTGCTCATCACCGAAGGAAGCTTTTCCGATTGCGCAGTGAATGATGTTTGCTTTGTCAAGACGGTACTCTACTTTACCGGCTTTGATATCGTTGACAGCCTTTGTAACGTCCATTGTTACTGTACCGGATTTCGGGTTCGGCATAAGGCCTTTCGGTCCGAGTACACGTCCAAGACGTCCAACAACACCCATCATATCCGGTGTAGCTACAACAACATCGAAATCGAACCATCCCTCGTTCTGGATCTTCGGAAGAAGTTCCTCAGCTCCTACGAAGTCAGCTCCTGCAGCCTTAGCCTCGTCGGCTTTTGCTCCTCTTGCGAATACAAGTACACGTACAGTCTTACCTGTTCCGTGAGGCAGAACTACGGCACCACGGATCTGCTGATCTGCGTGACGTCCGTCGCAACCTGTACGGATGTGTACTTCGATTGTCTCATCAAATTTAGCAATAGCTGCTTTTTTAGCCAGTGCAATTGCCTCTGCCGGATCATAAAGAGTAGCGCGGTCAATTGCTTTTGCAGCCTCTACATATTTCTTTCCGTGTTTCATTATTTATTCCTCCTGTGGTAGTTGCGGGATTTTCCCTCCCACTTATCTGGTCAGATCATCTCCTGACGATCTGTCTCCGCTTCCTTCCGGCGATTATGCAAGAATTCACGCTTTCAGCGAAGGGTTGCGGATTTCATTCGAAAGTAACGGTAAACCGATTATTCCTCTACAGTAACGCCCATGGAACGTGCTGTACCTGCGATCATGCTCATAGCCGCCTCGAGGTTAGCTGCGTTAAGATCAGGCATCTTAAGCTCAGCGATCTCCTGGATCTGTGCCTTTGTGATCTTAGCTACTTTGTTCTTGTTCGGTTCTCCGGATGCTTTCTTAAGGCCGCAGGCTTTCTTGATCAGAACTGCAGCCGGCGGAGTTTTTGTGATGAAGCTGAAGCTTCTGTCAGCATATACAGTAATGACAACCGGGATCAGAAGATCTCCCTTGTCAGCTGTTCTTGCATTGAACTCTTTTGTGAACTGTACGATGTTTACACCGTGCTGTCCAAGAGCGGGTCCAACCGGCGGAGCTGGAGTAGCCTTGCCTGCAGGAATCTGTAATTTAATATAACCTGATACTTTTTTTGCCATTTTCGGCACCTCCTAAAATAATGTGGTAATTGCGGGGATTTCCCTCCCACTGGCCGTTAACCGACCTTTCGAACCTCTGCAAAACCGATTTCTACCGGCGTTGCACGTCCGAACATCTCTACATTGATTGTAACTGTCTGTTTACTCTGATTGATTGCAGTAATCTCACCCTCGGAATCTTTCCACGGGCCGCCGATTACAACAACCTGATCACCGATCTCAAGATCGATAACCATCTTCTCTTCGGAGCCAACTCCCAGAGGCTGCATCTCTGCAGGAGAGAGCGGTACCGGCTCCTGCGGATTGGATCCTACAAAACCCGTAACTCCGCGGGTATTGCGAACCACATACCAGTTGTCCTTATTCATGATCATGTGGACAAGGACATATCCAGGGAACATTTTCTTCTGTACCTGTTTCTTGACGCCGTTTTTCACTTCAACGACATCTTCCAACGGCACACGGACTTCTAGGATCTGGTCTTCAAGGTGTCTGTTTTCTATCGTCTTCTCGATATTAGCTTTAACTTTATTCTCGTAACCGGAATAAGTATGAACTACATACCATTTAGCTTCTGACATCGATTCACCTTTCCTTATTTAATGATAAGTTCAATAAGCTGCAATCCTACACTGTCCGCAAGGGTAATAAGGCCGCAAACAATAGCAGAAATAACCACTACTGCAGCTGTCTGTTTGCCCAGCGTCTTCTTGTCGGTCCAGACAATCTTGTCCCACTCTGTTTTGAGTCCCTTGGTCCAGCTCTTCTTCGGAGCGTCCTTTGTGGACTCTGCCTTAGCTTTGCTTGTTGCTTCTGCCATTCTTTTCACCTCCACACCAAGAAACCTGTGTTATTACTTGGTCTCTCTGTGTAATGTGTGTTTTCTGCAGAATCTGCAGTACTTCTTGATTTCCATACGCTCCGGATGATTTTTCTTTTCCTTTGTCGTATTGTAGTTGCGCTGCTTGCATTCTGTACATGCGAGAGTAATTCTTGTACGCACGACTTCCACCTCCACTGTTATAAACATTCAAACACGGCCCTGCTTTTCCTTCGCTTTTCCAATGGGAAACGATCACGTTCATCGCCTCATAAATCTCAAAAAAAGCGTAAAAAAAAAGGACCTACTTCCATGTCGCTATAATAATATAGCACCGGACGAAGGTCCATGTCAAGCAGTGGAACAAGGAAAAAATACCGTCACTGCCTGTTTATTTTCTTATTGAAACTGCACATTTCGCCGGGATTTACCGGCGTCTG
>CACYCV010000130.1 GCA_902772955.1 uncultured Ruminococcus sp. | reverse complement strand
GATAGCATTGAGGGTCCACCCGTTCCCATGCCGAACACGGAAGTTAAGCTCAATAGTGCCGAAAATACTTGATTGGTAACGATCCGGAAAGATAGGGAGATGCCAACACCGGAAGGACAGCTTCAAAAGAAGCTGTCTTTTTTGTTTTCGCAAAAAGCGAACAGCAACAAATCCCTGCTGCAGGGGCTGTTGCTGTCCGTTTCATTGTTTTAAACGCGAATTGGGTGCAAGATGGCGGAAAAGAGGCAAGCAAGACAGGTGCTGAGCCGAAAGGCATGATTGATTCAGCGGTTCCTTAAAAATTGGAGCCTGCCATGCCCCAGGTATCCACCTCTTCATACTTGACATAAATCCGGGCCGGCGGCAGAGAAAGCACAGACGCCAGGATCTCCGTGAGCTTGGCTGTCAGAGCATCATAAGCAGCGGCGGAGGCACGGCCGTAAAGCTTGACCTCCACCATTGCTGCCGGCGCAGGGTCACCCTTGAAATAGAGATGTCTGTCTCCTTCAAAGTCCAGCATCAGCCAGGCTTCACTCTTTCCGATCAGGGAAATTGCCTGGCCGAAGGCTGTTTTGAGCTTCAGCTCCTGTTCCCTGGAAATGCTGACGTTGGTTTTTGTGTTGATAAATGGCATAATAATCACCTCATACTCAGACCAATGGTCTGTAATTAACGGTTTACACGGACAGCTTGTCCAGATTTGCCACTGCCCGGATGCTGCACAGCAGGTAGCCGACAGCAGTCAGAATCATCAGGAAAATCAACAGGCCCAGCAGGATCACCAGCACCCCGATTTCCGTAAAGCGGAACAACAGATAGGCGCCGGTGCAGGTGGCTCCCTCCAGGAGGATCGCCATGGCCATATTGAAGAAAATATTGGAATTTCCCCGAAGGGCATTCAGTTCGCTGTCCCATACCAGCTTAGGATTGACAGAATCCATAAAAATCCCGAAGTAGGTGGCAAACACTACCGAAAGCAGGCTGATCAGGCAGCACAGAATCATCAGCTTCACGCCGATTTTCAGATACACACCAGCGGCAATCACAAAAACCAGCATGCCGGTGCCGCTGATCAGAATGCTCACCAGCGCCTTGATATTCAGCTGGGTCATATAGGACATGGGAATATACTTCATAAAAGCAAAATGCTTTCCCTCCCGTGTAATGGCGGAAGAGGCAATGCAGTTGGCCGCCGTGACCAGCACCGAGACGGCAGAGACACCCAGCACAAAAAACAGGATGGTCTGTTCACTGCCGGAACGGATCCCTTCAATAAAGGCACCCATAAAGTTTGTTTTTCCCTGCAGCACCATCAGCAGGTAAAAAAACAGCGGCCAGAGCAGATTGATCAGCACACAGTTCATAAAATAGGCAGGGGTACGGAACAGCAGCCGGATTTCCTTGCGAAAATAGGTGACACAGGGGTGTCCGGCCCGCAAAGAAGCCACACTGCGCCGGGCATCTCCCTTTTTGGCAGATCCGTTATTCTGGGCGGAAACCGCGGTTTTCAGGTAGATTCCCTGGGCAATCAGGAGGAACGCCGCCACCGAAACCACATTGACCAACAGATACAGCAGCAGATTCAGGATGGTATGATTATCCGCTGCACTGACAATCAGATGCACATGGGGGAAAATATATTTCAGTGCCTGCATCAAACCGTTATTCGGGTCAGACAGGGCCGCCACCAGGTGGTCGGAATCCAGGCCGCCGCTGGCAGACACCAGTCCCACCAGAACAGCAATCACTGCAAAGGTCAGCAGGCCGGTCAGCTTATTGACTGTGTCCTTGTTTTTGATAAACCCTGTCACCAGCATTACCAGCATACAAATCACGGCGCAATAGGCCAGCGGCACAATGGGCAGTGTCAGCATGGCAAATACCGCAATCAGCCAGGTATAGAAGGGAAGCCCCGCACCGATGATAAAGCCTGCAAAAACCGCAATAATCAGAATAAACTCCATCACGCTCTCGCTGATCAGGGCAGCCGTGAATTTGGAGGCAATGATCTGAAAGGGCTTCAGCGGCAGAGGAAGGAGGTTTTCGATATCTCCCGAAAAATAGAACACGCTGAAAATAACATTCAGACCGAAAATAAAGGAAAAGACCGACACCAGCTGCAAAAACAGCTCTGCGGCATTCTGTCCTGCGCCCAGCGGCACCAGCTTTGCCGTGAGGGAATAGATAATCACCCCGACAAAAAACGCCATCGGCAGCATAATGCCGAATACGGCAAAAAAGGCCATCACGCCGTAAAAGATCTTTTTGCGCCCTTTTTCCTCCACTGTCGGTTCTACGGCAGCGATCAGGGCTTTGACCAGCTTCCAATACATTCTCATTTTTCCGTCAGCTCCAAAAAGATTTCTTCCAGGGAGCTGTTTTTGCTGTCAGCTTCCAGCTCCTCCATTTTTCCGTCAAACAGCAGCTTACCCTTTTTGATGATAATTACCTTATCGCAGAGCTTTTCCGCCACCTCCAGTACATGGGTGGAAAAGAACACCGTATTGCCCGCATCGGCATGGCGGCGCATCATCTGTTTCAGCTCAAAGGCTGACTTTGGATCCAGTCCCACCATAGGCTCGTCCAGAATCCATACCGGAGGATTGTGCATCAGTGCAGCCACCACCATGATTTTCTGGCGCATTCCATGTGAATAGCTCATCATCGGGGCAGAAAGAGCATCCGTCAGCTCAAAATGTTCCGCAAATTCTTCAATGCGCTGCCTTCTTTCCTCTGTCGGCACATGATAGATATCTCCGATCAGATCCAGAAATTCCTTTCCCTTCAGCCGGAGAAACATATCCGGACTATCCGCAATATAGCCGATGGATTCCTTGGTCTTCATCGGGTCCTTGCGGACATTGAAGCCGTTGACCGTGATTTTTCCCACATCTGCCCGGAGAATGCCGGTAATCAGCTTCATGGTGGTGGTTTTGCCGGACCCGTTGGGACCGATAAAGCCCACAATTTCCCCACCCTTGACCTCAAAACTGATATCATCTACCGCCTTTGTGCCTTTGTGATAGGATTTTGTTACGTTTTCCAGTTTAATCATGACACACACCCTCTTCTAAGCGCAAGTCCTCTTTCGTTTAATTTTACCATAATTTCAGCACATTAGCAAGTAGAAATAATAGTTTTCACTTATTCTGCTTTCCGGGGGGCGCCCCCGCTGGCAACTTGACGAATGTATATCACATCCAGGTTTATAGGGGTGCGAAGCAAATATAGAATTAATTGACATTTCTCATGATTTTGTATTGTTTCCGAAGGGGGTCGGAGGCGACCGGAAAGCCCCCGATACACGCATCAAAAGAAACTCTGTCGCACCCAGCAATGTAAAAAAACTTAACATCCAGGTTTGTTGTTTCATAAAGTGCCTTACTTTACCATTAATATTGATGATCCAATTAAATATTGCCACTTCTTTTTAGTAAATCATGATTGTTAGTGGTTTTTTTAGTGTTTTTTCGGCTTATGCGGCAATGTTTTATTGGTACAACAATACCTGAATCCGTGAAACTCAAATAGAATAAATAGCTGAAAGCAAGATAAACAGAGCTTTACAAGCAAAATGTATCATTCCTTGT
>CACYCV010000129.1 GCA_902772955.1 uncultured Ruminococcus sp. | reverse complement strand
CCGTTTGCCAGCGCGTCGAGGATCTTTATCTTCGGATCATCAAAGAAATCACAGTAAAACTTGAACCATTTTTCTTTATCCTTATCCTTTGCCATATCGTTCTCCTATCCAAACAATTAATTATATAAGCCTCCCCTTTGGGGATCCGAGGGGGATATTAACTTATATTATTTTATTTTTTCTTTTCTTCTCTTATCTGCAGTGTGACGTCCGCTGCAGTTCCGCGTGACAGAGCGTGACATAGTACATTCTTATATGTATTTATTCGGGATAATCTTCCTGTATGCTTTGATTATCAGATGCGATGCCGCGAAGGATATCTCCGAATCCGAATGGGCGAGAAATATATTCGCTCTCAGCCACAAAGGCCATTCGGAAAAGCCAAACGGCGGAAAGTGCTCTTTTGTAAACCGTGTTATTTCTTTTATTTTCTCCGAATAATTATCCCTTTCCTCTTTGGGATTCAGATATGCCCATCTCCAGATCTTGGTTATTATTTCCGCGCATTCCTTAAGCAACAGTTTCGTACTGTACTCGTCTCCGTATTCCGAGAAGTAATCATAACGGGACAAGCCGGCATCCCAATAGTCTGTAAGATTTTTCATGCTTTTGTTATGGCTGATGCTGTCCGGATGCATATCATAATGATATAAGATCTCCCAAAGGACTACAGTCCTTTCTGAAGCTAATATCAATTTGTATACCGTCGCCAGATCTTCATATACCTTCCCTTCAGGAAATGCTATTCCGGTAAAAAGATCAGAATTATACAGCTTATCATTAACTAAAGTGCTGATTTTCCCTTCCAGATGCGCTCTTATAGCCTCATCCCGATTGTAAACGGTCTGCTTCAGACATTCTCCGCTCTGCCGTCGCTCTGCTTTAATTTCCTGCCTGTTTTCTTTCTCTGTATGTTCTATGCTTTCACAGCAAACAGCTATATCCGCATTTGTTTCAAGAAGCACGTTCAGAAGTTTTTCATACATCCCCGGTTCTGCCCAGTCGTCGCTGTCTATAAAACCTATGTATTCGGAGCTCTTTTCACGGGCCTTCTCAAGCCCGAGATTACGGGCAGAGGAAGGCCCTCCGTTTTCTTTGTGGAAAACGCGTACTCTGCCGTCTTTCTCTGCGTATTCATCGCAGATCTTTCCGCTATTGTCCGTGGACCCATCATCAATAAGTACAATATCAAGATTTCTGTATGTCTGAGCAAGAACACTCTCTATGCATCTTGGCAGATACTTTTCCGTATTATAAATTGGAATGATAACGCTTATCATTATAACAGTCCTTTTTACCAACCGTCATTCCACGAATTCTTTTCCGCGCTTTCTCTTAAGACAGTTTTATAGCTGTTTCGCAGACAAATCTTCTCCCCCGCATCTGTTCCGCTTATCAAAAGCTTCACAGACTCTCTATATCTTTTTATATATTTCAAACTAAACAAATTGCGTTTTGTTCAATAACTGTTTGCCTAAAAGAGTTATCTACGTTTGATATTATGCAATGAATAATCAGCTCTATTATCGGAGGCTTTATCAAGATTATATTACAGGTGTTATTGCCAGCTCTACAGCGTGTTCTCACTCTTTATCCCTGCCATTATTAATGGCAGAAAATAATGCTTTGAGGGGGTTTTTGTATATAAATGCCCAGATACAACTGAATACAAACGCCATACCGATTGAAAGGCCTGTACTTCCCAAAACAACTGTCCTCCAAATAACAAAAAATATAAGCATAAGGACTGATGATAAGATAAACTCTTTGCTCAAAACCATAAGCTTCATTTTAATTAAAACGATTGCACAGACAACATCCGAAACAATATACCCCGCGAGTGTCGCTATAGCTGCTCCTTCAATTCCGATGCGCGGAATAAGAATGAAATTCAAAATAATATTGCAAACAGCGCCGCCTGCCAAAATCAACAGATTAGGCCAGGTTTTTTTAATAACCAAAAACTGGTTTGCTCCCACCTGATACAGCATAAGCAAAAGCGGAGCCAGAAACAGATAAGGCGAAACTATATAACTTGAGGCGTACTCGAATGTAAAAAGAAGCCTGTAAATCGAACGAGCCAGAGCACAGATAAAGGCAGTCGCAGAAAAAGAAATCACGCCCAGATATTCAAAGACTTTCGAATTTGACTCTACCTGGTCGTCTTCTCTCATAGTGGAAAACGCGAAGTACTGCCATCCCCCTGCAAACGCCGTGTATATGAGCTGGCTTGCATGTCCGAGCTTTGATCCGACTGAATAAAGACCTGTTTCAGAAGTTCCGAGAAGCTGTGTTATCATT
>CACYCV010000128.1 GCA_902772955.1 uncultured Ruminococcus sp. | reverse complement strand
CTGTTGATCTTTGATGAAAAAACACAAGTTTTTTTGGAAAGGGTTTCCCCCGGCAGGGTTTGGGACAGAGTCCCAATATTCCGGAGATGAAAGTTGATTTCCGTGCCACCGCCAAGATTGGGTTTGCAAAGTGGCGGAAGATGTGCTATAATCTGAATATCACTGTAGGGATGCCCTGCCGGAGAGCGGCGGGAGTTGTATTTGGGGTGGCGAAAACCATGGCAGAATTAGTATATGATAAAGACGGAAGATTGCTGTTCACCAAGGAAATGAAAAAGGACTATACGATTTTGTTTCCGATGATGGCGAAGATTCATTTTAAAATTATTCAAAATGTATTTGCTCATTTTGGCTATAAGGTGGAATTGCTGGAAACCGATGGCCCTGAAATCGCACAGGTTGGCCTGAAATATGTCCATAACGATACCTGTTATCCTGCGATTTTGACAATCGGTCAGTTGATTCATGCAGTTCAGAGCGGAAAATATGATGTCAATAAGATTGCCCTTCTGTTGACCCAGACAGGCGGCGGTTGTCGTGCCTCCAACTATATTCATTTGCTGCGGAAGGCTTTGGTAAAGGCCGGCCTGGAGAAGATCCCGGTAATTTCCCTGAATATGTCCGGTATGGAAAAAAATCCCGGCTTTAATATTACGCTGCCGATGCTGCGTCGTATTGCTGCGGCAGGCTTGTATGGTGATCTGATTATGAATCTGGATAATCAGATCAAGCCCTATGAGGTTAATAAGGGAGACAGCGCCAGGATGATTGAACTCTGGACCAGACGCCTGTCGGTGATTCTTTCCAGTAACCATGGATTTTCGAGAAAAGAGCTTGCTAAGTATCTTGACAGGATTGCAGAGGATTTTTCAAAAATCAAGGTCAATCATGTGCCAAAAGTCAAGGTGGGTGTAGTAGGAGAAATCTATGTAAAATACGCCAGCCTGGGAAATAATAATCTGGAACGCTTCCTGTATGAACAGGGTTGTGAAGTCAACCTGCCGGGTATTCTTGGCTTTGCTATGTTCAAGGTGGATAACCGATTGGAGGACTATAAGCTGTATGGCGGCAGCAAGGCAAAGTATGTTGTGGTGCAGAAGCTGATGGATTATCTGACGGATTTTGAAACACTGGTTATTGAGAGCCAGGTCAGACACGGCTTCCGGCCGATTACCCGTTACACACATACCAAGGAACTGGTCAAGGGTGTTGTCGGCTATGGCAGTAAAATGGGCGAAGGCTGGCTTCTGACGGGTGAAATGCTGGAGCTGGTGGAATGCGGGTTTGAAAATATTGTCTGCACCCAGCCCTTCGGATGCCTGCCAAATCATATTAACGGCAAGGGTATGATCCGGAAGATCAAACAGAGAGACAGCAGGGCTAATATTGTGGCGATAGACTATGATCCGGGTGCGCCTCGTGTGAATCAGGAAAATCGTATCAAGCTGATGCTGGCAGTGGCCAAGGAACAGCTGAACCAGCGTTTGCAGGAGGAATCCGCCCATACGGAGTCCGGTACACAAAGCCAGGCATAACCCCGGAAATGAGTGGTGTTGCTTATGAAAAAATGGGAGAAGCTCCCGGAAGCACTTCGCAAAGAGGTGGTCAGACCGTATTATGAGATACTGCGACATCGGAGAGGGAGCCTGCTGCTGAAACGCTTGTGGGATATTTTGCTGGCACTGCTGATGCTGTCCGTGTGTCTGCCGGTGATGTTGGTTCTTGGCGTGTGGATAAAATGCGATTCCCGGGGAAGCGTGTTTTTTCTTCAGAAGCGGGTGACAAAATACGGACGGGAATTCCGCATTGTCAAATTCCGCACCATGGTATCCGATGCCGAAAAGCTCGGAACCCAGGTAACGGTCAATCATGACAGCCGTGTTACCCGGGCAGGACGCTTTTTGAGAAAATGCCGGCTGGATGAGCTGCCACAGCTTTTTAACGTTCTCAAGGGGGACATGACCTTTGTCGGAACCCGTCCGGAGGTGCCCAGGTATGTGGCCGGCTACACGGACGAAATGATGGCAACCCTTCTGATGCCGGCGGGCATTACGTCTCTTGCCAGTATCAGGTTCAAAGATGAGGAAAAGCTGCTCAGCGGTGCGGAAAATCCGGATGAGGTCTATCTGCATACGGTTCTTCCTCAGAAAATGAAGTACAATCTGGAGTATATCAACAGGTTCAGTTTTTTTTATGACATCAAATTAATGTTTATGACTTTTTTTGCCGTGCTGTAACGGTGAGGGAATTTGTGTTTCTGCGGGTGCCGGGCTTTCCGGCACTCTTTGTTTTTACCGGGAGAAAAATAAAAAAGGCTGAATTCCCTGATGACCTCTGTCTATGATGAAAGAGGTCCGGAATTCAGCCGTTTTCTATGGCATAACGCTAAGGAACCGCTGAATAAATCACGCCTTTCGGCTCAGCACAAGCACTGGATTTAATCAGCGTTTTCTTAATATTCAATTAAACGATAAAAAAGTTTCGCCAGCCTTTTCAAAGGCTGCGGGGTCCATGGGGCAGAGCCCCTGGTGGGAGGTTCGGAGGGCAAAGCCCTCTGACTT
>CACYCV010000127.1 GCA_902772955.1 uncultured Ruminococcus sp. | reverse complement strand
ATACATCGGGTGCAGGGACTGCGTCCCTGCCGAGGGTTCCAAGGGACGAGAAGTCCCTTGGTGGGGTTTGGGGCAAAGCCCCAAGATTTCGGTTGTGTGCGGGGCTGAAAAGGAAAATTGATTTCTGCGACTTTCCGGATTTGCGTATTGAAATTTACGGTAAAATGCGGTACAATATCAGAGAAGCACTCATACGTTCCGGTTTTTTTTATGGTACTGCATCGTTGTCAGCTGCACCCGTCTAAAGGAGGAAAAGGATATGTCTACACTTTTTGAACAAATCAACGGAAATGATATCATTTTCAGCGGAAGTGAATATCAGCACGATGCGCTGCTTTTTAACTATATTGAGTCGGCTCGTTATAATCAAGACGCGGATATTTATACCGATCACAAGGATGCCATTATTCTCCTGCCTCATTCGGGCAACCGGGTGTGGATCTGGACCTCCTCCGCCATGAAAACGGATACCGCAAAGCTCATTGACATCTGCCGCTTTCTGAGAGATACCGACATTTCCAAGCCGGAGATTTATCTCAAACATGAGATTTCTACCAATTTTTCCGACCTGTATGCCATCACCTCTCTGGAATACGGCTATGTGGTCAAGGACGAGCTTTCCCTGGCTGCCTTTGTCTATGACGGCGCCAAAAAGGAAGAAGATCATCATGGCGAGGAAATTGTCCAAATCGACAAAGGCAATCCGGAGCATGTCCGACTGGTAACGGAATTTTACCGCGCCTGCTGCGACGAATTCCACTGGCACGACAAGCTCGACCGCAAGATAAAGGAATATCTCGATATGCAGCTTTATGCCTATGTCAAAGACGGAAAAATGCTGGCAAATGTGGTCATCGGCGGCCATACCGACAATTATATCCGCATCAAGTCAATTGCCGTTCTGAAGGAAGAACGCTGTAAGGGAATCGGCTACCGAATGTGCTGCTATATTATCAACCGCATTGAAGAGTGCGACAAAAAGCCGATGCTCTATACCCATGTCAAAAACGCTGCCGCTATGGCACTGTTCAAAAAATCCGGCTTCCGAATGCACAACAAGATTTATCTCATCAAAACTGACGATACCAATTAAAAGAGGAGAAATCACTATGCAAAAACATCCCGGCGAATCCTATTATATTACCACCCCGATTTATTATCCCTCCGGCAATCCCCATATCGGTCATTGCTATACCACCGTTGCCTGCGATTCCATTGCCCGCTACAAGCGGATGCAGGGCTACCAGGTAATGTTTCTGACAGGCACCGATGAACACGGCCTGAAAATCGAGCAGAAGGCCAATGAACTGGGGGTGACTCCTAAGGAATATGTAGATCAGATCGTAGATGTCTTCAAAAAGCTCTGGAAATATATGAATGTGGACTACGACCGTTATATCCGCACTACCGATGACTATCATGTCACCGCTGTACAGAAGATTTTTAAAGACCTGTATGATAAGGGCTATATTTACAAGGGTGAATACAAGGGAAAGTACTGCACTCCCTGTGAAAGCTTCTGGACGGAATCTCAGTTAGTAGACGGCAAATGTCCTGACTGCGGCAGACCCGTCACTGAAGCGAAGGAAGAGGCTTACTTCTTCAAGATGTCCCCCTTTGCCGACAGAATCGAAAAGCTCCTGACGGAAACGGATTATCTGCGCCCCAAAACCAGAGCCGTTGAGCTGGTCAACAACTTCATCAAGCCAGGTCTGGAGGATCTCTGCGTTTCCAGAACAAGCTTCAAATGGGGCATCCCCGTCACCTTCGATCCCGATCATGTGGTGTATGTCTGGATTGATGCTCTTTCCAACTATATCACCGCCCTGGGCTATGATAACGACCGCTATCAGGATTATCAACAGTTCTGGCCGGCAGATGTCCACATGGTTGCCAAGGATATCATGCGCTTCCACGCCATCATCTGGCCTGCCATGCTGATGGCACTGGAGCTTCCCCTGCCAAAGCACCTTGCCGTTCACGGCTGGATCACCTTTGACGGCAAAAAGATGGGCAAATCCCTGGGCAACGTGGTTGACCCCTTCATGCTGGGAGAACGCTACGGTGCCGATTCCATCCGCTACCATATCATGCGGGAAATGGCACTGGGAGCAGACAGCTCCTTCTCCAACGAAATCATGATCAACCGCATCAATACCGACCTGGCCAACGGTCTGGGCAACCTTGTTTCCAGAACAGTTGCCATGGTAGAAAAATATTTTGACGGCACACTGCCTGCTCAGCAGGAGAGCGGTGAATTCGATGATGACCTGATGGCACAGGCCACTGCCCTGAGTGACACTGTGGACGATTATGTGGAAAAAACACAGCTCAATAATGCTCTGGCAGAGATTTTCAAGGTTGTTTCCCGTGCCAACAAATACATTGACGAAACAACCCCTTGGGTATTGGCCAAGGACGAGAGCAAAAAAGCACGTCTGGCGGGTGTTCTGTACAATCTGCTGGACACCATCCGGATTGTTTCCACTCTGCTGTCTGCATTCATGCCCACCACCATGCCAAAGGTCTGGGAACAGATCGGTGCGGACGAAACCACCGCTGTTTATGACAAAACCGCCGAATTCGGTGTGCTCCCCAGAACCGTCACCGTCCATAAGGGAGAAATTATCTTCCCCCGCATTGACGTAGAAAAGGAAATTGACGATCTGAACAAGCTGATCGGCAAGAATCAGGCACAGCAAAAACCAGAAGAAGCCCCTGAAAAGCCGGAGGGTGTGGCCATGATCGGAATCGAGGACTTTATGAAGGTACGGCTGACAGCCGCCAAGGTGGTCGCCTGTGAACCCATCAAGAAGGCCAAAAAGCTGCTCAAGCTGACACTCAACGACGGCACAGGCGAGCGCACCGTTGCCAGCGGAATCGCCAAGTATTATACGCCGGAGGATCTGGTGGGAAAAACCATTATCCTGGTGTCTAACCTCAAGCCCGCCGTTTTGTGCGGTGTGGAAAGCAACGGCATGATTCTTGCTGCCGACTGCGGCGACGTCGTTAAGGTTATTTTCCTGGACGGCATTGCACCCGGCTCTGTTATTCGCTGATCCTTTTCCGATTTTCCGCCGAAGATACCGGAGCGGCATGACTGCTTCCGGTATTTTCGACAGACGGGGGAGTCGGAATTTTCGGAACTTTTCCCTCAATTTTTTTTGAAAAAACTCTTGCTTTTTTCGAAAACATGTGGTATAGTAGGAGGGTAGCCTGCTAAGGGCTGTATGCGCCGGTAGCTCAGCTGGATAGAGTGACTGGCTACGAACCAGTAGGTCAGGGGTTCGAGTCCCTTCCGGCGCGCCAAACAGCT
>CACYCV010000126.1 GCA_902772955.1 uncultured Ruminococcus sp. | reverse complement strand
CGGGGAATAACCCTTTTTTTCAAAAAAGGGTTTTCCCCGGCAGGGTTTGGGACAGAGTCCCAATATTCCGGAGAAGAAAGTTGATTTTCCTGCGCACTGAAAGATAGCACTTGATTATTGCGGCACTTTGCGGTACAATAGTAAATCGGAATGAGAAAAGAGAGATGGAGGAAACAGCTTTGCCGATCAGTAACAAAGAACTTATAGAAAAGAGAAGAACCTTTGCCATTATTTCACATCCGGATGCGGGTAAAACAACCTTGACGGAAAAACTGCTGCTTTATACAGGAACAATTCAGCTGGCAGGTTCCGTCAAAGGAAAGAAAACAGATAAACACGCGGTTTCAGACTGGATGGATATCGAAAAGCAGAGAGGTATTTCCGTCACCTCCTCCGTTATGCAGTTTAATTATGACGGCTACTGCGTCAATATTATCGATACGCCCGGCCACCAGGATTTTTCTGAGGATACCTACCGTACCTTGATGGCGGCAGATTCCGCCGTGATGGTGATTGATGCGTCCAAGGGCGTTGAGGCACAGACCAGAAAGCTGTTTAAGGTCTGTCTGCTGCGGGATATTCCGATCTTTACCTTTATCAATAAAATGGACAGGGAAGCTAAAAGCCCCTATGATTTGCTGGAGGATATCGAGGAGGTTCTGGGTATCCATACCTGCCCTATGAACTGGCCTATCGGCTGCGGTAAGGAATTCAAGGGTGTGTATGAGTTTGCCTCCAAGGAAATACTTGCCTTTACCGCCAATAACGGTCAGCGGGAGGTGGAAACCGATAAGCTGACCATTGATGATCCGGAACTGGATGAGAAGCTGGGGGATACCCTGGCACAGACACTGCGGGATGATGTGGAACTGCTGGAGGGTGCCGGAGATGCCCTGGATCTGGATGAGGTGCGCCATGGACGGTTGACGCCGGTGTTTTTCGGGTCCGCTCTGACTAATTTCGGCGTGGAACCCTTTTTGGCGGACTTTTTGAAAATGACAACGCCGCCTTTGCCCAGAAATACCGTGGACGGAGAGGTGGATCCCTTTGAGGATCAGTTTTCTGCATTCGTGTTTAAAATTCAGGCCAATATGAATAAGGCCCATCGGGACAGGATTGCCTTTATGAGAATTTGCTCGGGAAAATATGAAAAGCAGATGGAGGTTTATCATGTCCAGGGAGATAAAAAAATGCGTCTGTCTCAGCCCCAGCAGCTGATGGCGCAGGATCGTGAGGTCATCGAAGAAGCCTATGCCGGAGATATCATCGGTGTCTTTGATCCAGGTATTTTTTCCATTGGTGATACCGTCTGCGCGCCGTCCAAAAAAGTGCGCTTTGAGGGAATTCCTACCTTTGCTCCCGAGCATTTTGCACAGGTGCGCCTGAAGGATACCATGAAGCGCAAGCAGTTTGTCAAGGGTATTACCCAGATTGCCCAGGAGGGTGCCATTCAGATTTTTCAGAATCTGGGAGGCGGTATGGAAGAGGTTATCGTGGGTGTTGTGGGTGTGCTGCAGTTTGAAGTGCTGGAGTACCGTTTGAAGAATGAATATAATGTAGATATCATACTGGAAAATATGCCCTATGAACTTATCCGCTGGATTGATAACGAAGGGCTTGACCCCAAAAAGCTGAACCTTACCTCAGATACCAAGCGTATTCAGGATCTGAAAGGAAAGCATCTGCTGCTGTTTTCCAGCGAATGGAATATTACCTGGGCGTTGGAGCATAACAAAGAGCTGATTCTGACCGATTTTAGTAAAAACTGATTGCAAACAAAAGAACCAATGAACCGTTTGAATTCATTGGCTCTTTTGTTTGTTTGGAAAGGTTATACTTCGTCAGGTATAAAAAAGAAATTTGTCACAAAACAAGTCGGACGAAGGGCCTCGCTCCCCTGTGCTGTCAGGAAGCATCAGACTTCCTCGATTGTCAGACCGTTTTCGATGACCGTATCTACAGCGTTCAGCAGCTCGTGGTATTTTTCCAGCATAAAACGAAGGTACTCTTTTCCTTTTTCGGTAATGGTGTAATAGTTTCTGGTTCGGTGGCTTTCGGTGATTTCCTGCGAATATTCTTCGACAAATCCCTGCTCCTGAAGCCGGTAAAGAACAGGATAAAGAAAATTCATTTTGTAGGTACTGTTGCTTCGTTTTTCCAGCTCCTGAGATAAATTGTAAACATACATGGGTTTTTCATTTAGCAGCAGCAGGGTCATCATGGGGCTGGTTGCCCGTTTGAAGGAGTCTTCAAATGCACTTCTGGCATCCTTGTTGGAAATTCTTCCCATCGGAAACACCTCCCTTTTTTCTTTTTTTGCCGGCAAAAAAACTTAATTCTTTATTCCAATTATCATTATACTTCTTTAAGCGAAATAATACTTATGTAACCTGTTAAGAAATTGTAAATAATATGTGTAAGAAACATTGAAAATTTTTAAGGTAATGGTGAAAAAACAACTCCTTTGGTTCCGGCCAAAAACCCGGCAGGACATAAAAATCCCCGATAAAATCTGTCAGAATTTCATCGGGGATGAGATTTAACGGTCGTAATAATTTCTTTGGATCCGTTTGCGGTGTTTGACCAGGATGATGGCGCCGATCACTATAAATACAATTCCCCAGGCGGCAATGCTGCAGAGGATAACAATATAGTAGGTCTGGTCGTCCTTGATGGGATTGACACGGCAGTCGCCGGGATTATCGGGGTCAATATAAACCGTCACGATTTTTCCTTGTTGGGCTTCAGATGGCTGGACTTCAAATTCACCCCGCACATAAGTGGTTTCTCCATAGGTGTATTTCACCATGGCATAATAATTCCAATGGGTGCTGGTGGAATGGGATTTCTTATTGGTGGAGGTGTGTTTTACGTCACGAGTGCTGATGACTTCTGCCTGACAGGGAACCGCATGCTGCATAAAACGCTTGTGGTCTTCCTTCTGACCGATAATAATGCCTGCCGGCGTCAGAAAGCCTGCCATCCAGATTGTGCCGATCACCACAAAGGAAATACCGGTATTGCGGAACTGTTTTCTGGTGGGCTTTTTGGGAATGTATTTTTTCTTGGAGGTACCGGTGGCATCTGTATTGCTGACAGAAGAACCGAATTCGGTTTTCCAGACAGAGGATGAAGAATCGGAGCGTTCGGACTGACCGGAGGAGGAATTGCTGTATCGGGAGGTTCCCGCGGAGCGATTGCCATTTCGGGCAGCATTCCGCTGTTGTTTTCTTGCCGCCGCTTTTGCCTGATCCATTTCTTTTCGATAATACCGCAAATGACGGGGGTTTCGCATAAAACGGATAAATGAAATAAAGGCGATCAGAATCATCACCACGCCAAAGGAAATGACAACCCACGCAACGCCTACCGTATTATTCCAGATATTTTCCCTCACCTCTGAGCGCGCCCGGCAGTCATAGGGATTAGAGGTGGAGACAAGAACCTGCAGCTTGCTTTTGGTGGTGGTGGAGCCGTCTACAGAAAAGGTTTTTCTTGGCTTGTAATACTGGCCGTTGATGGTATAGCCGATACTTGCCTGACGGGTATTGCTCTTGCTGGTTTTGACCTGATTGATGGAAAGAATATCGGCATTGACGGTTCTGGCATTGGCTAAGAAAGAATCGAACTCCTTCTGCTGATAATAGGAAGAATAGAGTACGGCAACCATACCGCCGATCATCGCAAGTCCGAAAAAAAGGAAGATGAACAGCATGGTCCACCGTTCGGCGCGTTTCTTTTTATAGTCCGATTCCGTTGGTTCGTAATGAAAGGGAACCGGTTTAGCAGGCGGGTCAGGCGGCTGGATATCTTTGGTGGCCTCGTAGGTCAGAGTATTTTTGACAGGAGGAGCTTCTTCTTTCACAGGAGGATAGGAGGCAGGATTCTGTTGTGTTGGCGGATCATAGCATAAAGGGGGAAAAGAAGGCTCCGGCTGATAGCCGCCTAAGCTTTCAAGGGGGTCGTCTGAAAAATCATAGCTGTTGAAATCGTTCTGGCTGAAAAAATCCCGGCCTGTATCCAATCCACTGAAACCGGTGGAATTGTCAGCTTCGTCCGGATAGGAAGGCTTGTGTTCCGACATAACAATGCTCCTTTCAAATATACATTCTGTATAAAATACAAATTGTATTTTATTCTATCAACATTCCCGACCGATTCCATTATAGCACGTTTTTGGTCTGTCGTACATACAAAATACATTAACAACACGGAAATCAACTTTCTTCTCCGGAGTATTGGGACTCTGTCCCAAACCCTGCCGGGGGAAACCCTTTTTTGAAAAAAAGGGTTATCCCCCGACCCCCTTTCCAAAAAAACTTGTGTTTATTTTCTCTTACCTGAATCCGTGAAACTAATAACGGAAAAAATTCGTTTTCGGGGATTGTCAAGGGGGACTTTTCCGCAAAAGTCCCCCTTGACT
>CACYCV010000125.1 GCA_902772955.1 uncultured Ruminococcus sp. | reverse complement strand
GCCTCAGCAGGATCAGTTCGGCGGCTATCAGCAGCCTCAGCAGGATCAGTTCGGCGGCTATCAGCAGCCTCAGCAGGATCAGTTCGGTGGTTATCAGCAGCCTCAGCAGGAGTTTGAAGCTCCGCTGCCCATGTCGGATGCTCCACAGCCGATGGAACCGACACTGCCGTTTCCCGGAACGCCGGATCAGGGCTTTGACCCCAATGGAGGTCAGAGCTTCTGATTCTGCAAAAGAAGTTTTCCCGGCGGACGGGCTTATGAAAGGAATGCTCTGAATGAATTCTGACGGGGAAAAGGGTCCGGACAGTTTTATCTGTGAAACTGCAGAACCCATCCTCATATTCCTGGTTTCAGAGTTTCCGAAAAAGAAAGAAGGAACCTGCAATGACAGTCATAGACATCAGAAATATTTTTTCTGACCGACATATTGAACTGGTTGATGTGAATCCCTCCACCATCTATTATGCCGAAGAAAAAAATGAAGAAGGACATAATAATCTTTTCCTTCTGGAGTACAACCGGAAAACCAGGAAGGAACGTCTGGTTACGAATTATTCTCTGGAGGATCCTACATTTATCGAGCATATTTTTGCTTTTGAAAAGACCCTGCTCCTGATTCTGGAAAACGGCTCCAATAGCTTGTGGATGATCGAAATTGATAAAAAAAGCGGCGGTGAGCTGAATCGCCGCAAGATTGTCTGTACGGGAGCATTCAAGGAATGTATGGCGCTGGACAGCGAGCATCTGCTGATTTGCATGGCTCCGGATGAGGAAAACGCAGAGGTTTTTGAAAAATACAAGGAGATTACCGGCTGTGATTGTCTGTGCTATCTCTACAACGTCAAGACCAATCAGAAATACTTTGTCAAGGCACCGTTGATTGCCCGACTCGGCTGCGATAATATCAAGCTGATCAATCTCAAGGGAACCCGCTATCTGCTGCTGCTGGATCCCTTTGCAGACGAAAGCATCAAGGAAAGCTACTATCGGGAGCAGCGCTGGATCAATGCGGATATCCGGGACAATATCTGGCTGTGCAAGGCAGAGGATATTGAAAAGGATATTGAATCCGGCAGTGAGGCAATTACGAAAAAATGTATTGCCAGTGCGGATATCAAAGCCCTGGTACGCTATATGGGCACAGAGGGAGGCAAGGTGTTTTTCCGGGCCAAGGAATTCCGTTCCGGTGTGGAAAAAATCTGCAGCTATGATATTGCCGCAGAAGCCCTTGCGGTAGAGGCAACCCTGGAGCTTCCCAAGGACGGAACCATCTACCTGATTGAAGAAAAACCCTTCAAAACCTTCTCGGTCAAAAACGGAAAAACCAAGACACATATCCACGGGATTATCAACAGTGAGGCGGATTTTGATTTTGACAACAGTCTGGGAAGCTTTATGACCTGCATCGAAAGCCGCTATGCGATTACCAGCAAGGCTGTTTTCAGTGAGCAGGAGCAAAAGGAGCATCTGTATTATTATATTTACGATGCCCAGCTGGACAAGTATGAAAATTATGAATGCGGCTGTCGCGTCAAGGGTGATACCCTGGTGCTGTACTGATGGAAGACAGACAAAGGAAGGACAGAATGAAAAAGCAATGGAGTGCGGTGGCGGCTTTCGTGCTGCTGACCGGTGTGATGCTTTGGAGCGGCTGTTCGTCAGAGACGAAAGAGGACTCTTCAAAGGATAAGAAGGATACGGTTTCCCAGATATCGGAGCAAAGTGATGAATCACAGCAATATGCCAATGGGACAGGGGTATCCTATCGGGTGACGGATGCCGAAAAGCCAACCCTATCCTCCGGCACGGTTAAAACACCACTGACCAACGGCAGCTGGGGAACGGCTGCCAAATACTGTCTGGAGGAAAGCCGCTATGTCAATGTTCCTGTGCGTGTGGTATCCGTGAGGCGTGGTACCCGTGTGACAGAGGAAGTACGTTCCCTGATGAATCGGAAGGGGGATTATTTTACAGAGCCTTCCGATCAGGAGGAATATGCCATTGTGGAGTATGAGATTTCTCTGGATGGCTTTCCGGTGGGAAAGGGCGGCGTCCTTTGCGATATTGTGGCGTTTGTGACAGGCGAGGACGGAGAAGCAATGAGACTGGACAGCGGATCATATTGGGGATCTACCGCGTTGGCATTGGATGACGATACCTATTATTATGAGGGAGTGATTCATTCGCAGCTGGCGTACCGGATCATCAAGGGAAGAACCGACTATCTGCTGATGGTGGGTGAATACGGCGAAACACAGACCTGTTTCAGGCCGGAGTGAAAGGAAGGATTGGTATGAGTATCATTAATAAGGTGGGAGATACCCTTTCCCATTCTGTCGATGTGATTAAAGAGAAGAACCGGAAGGCAGCCTATCTCAACCGTCTCAAGGCGGTGATTCGCAGCGAGGAGGATTTGCTGCAGCAGGCATTTGCTGCCCTGGGAAAACAATATTTCAATCTGCTGGAGGGAAAAAAGACCGGAAAATCCGATACGGCGGAGCTGACCAGGATTATCCGGGACTGCAAGGAAAGACTCCAGAGGGCCCGTGAGCGCTATGACTATGCAGTGGAATTCGGCGTTCCCGAGGAGGAAGAAGAGCCGGTTCCGGCAGCGGAGGAACAGGAAGCCAAGGAAGCTGAGGATGCCGCTGCGGAAGAGGACATTACCATTGCCTATGCCGCTCCCGGAGCCGAGGCTTCCGCTGACGACAGCAAGGAACCAAAGGAGTCCCCTCAGGAATAACCGGGATGACGGCGAAAACAGGCACACTTTTTTCAAAAGGGCATAGTATATGGTATATCCAACTGTTAAGGAGGAAAAACCATGTCAGAAAATGTTCTTTGCAGCGGCTGTGACGAATGTGCCGCCGATAAAATCAAAGAAGCGGTCTGCATAAATGCGTCCCGGATCTATGATTCCTGTTCGGACAAGGATTGTCTGGAGGATCTGCCGGTGTTGCTGACGAAGCCCGGACAGTGTATGATCGATAAGGCAGCTAATGTCCGTCTGAATGATGTTAATGTTTGCAATGTATCCATTGACTTGCAGCCGGTTCCTTTTAATAAAGGCTTTTATGCGGTGGACATGACGTTTTATTTTGATGTCTGTCTGGATGTATTTATGGCACCCAACGCTCTGCCTATGCCGGTCAAGGGGCTGGCTGTCTTTTCCAAGAGGGCCGTGCTGTTTGGCAGCGACGGCAGTGTCAAGGTGTTCAGCTCCGACTGCAACGCCGATACGCCGGATAATCAGAACACACCTGCCAGAACCTGTCCCAAAGCGGTGGTGCAGGTGGCGGATCCTATCCCGCTGTGTGCCAAGCTCATTGACAGAGGCTGCGGTGCACCCATGGCACCCTGTCGGATTCCGGAATCGGTGTTGCGGCGTTATGGCGGCGAATTTGTAGGTGCCGAAGCCGAAAAGCGGGTGCTGGTTTCGGTTGGTCTGTTTACCATTGTTCAGCTGGAGCGGAATGTCCAAATGATGATTCCTGCCTTTGACTTCTGCATTCCCCATAAGGAATGTGTCTCTGCCTCTGAGGATCCCTGTGAGCTGTTTGGCAGTATTGAATTCCCGACAAATGAATTCTTTCCCTCCAAATTTCCCACAGACCAGTCCCGCCCCTGCGGTTGTTCCTCATAAATGACGTTGGCGTGGAGTTTCGCTGTCTGCGGAAAGCGACCAGGGGCTCCACCCCATGGACCCCGCAGCCTTTGAAAAGGCTGGCGAAACTTTTGTGTTTGTGAAGCGTTTTTCATTTCAATACAAAAGCCCGACACACTTTTTCGTGTGCCGGGCTTTTTCTGCGGTTCTCAGCAAATTCTGCAGATGGGAAATATCCTCGTCAGAGCTGCGGGTCCAGGGGCTTATGCCCCTGGCGAGGGTTCCCAGGGGCGAGAAGCCCCTGGGTGGGGTTTGGGGCAAAGCCCCAAGATTGGGAAGATTATTTTGGTGCAAAGAAGCTGCCGAAATCGAAGCCGGTGGGCATGGGAATGGTACACATGTAAACAGTGGCCAGTATCAAAGCTGCAACGGCGATGATCAGCACAACAGCACGGTTGGGCAGCTTTTTGAAGATGCCGACGATACCAAGCATAAAGAGGACCACGGAATAAATGACATTGACCAGATTATAGGCGTCGCTTTTGGCATTGTCCTTTTGGCCTTCCTCCAATACCTGGCGGGACTCTGCCAGTTTATCATTGGCTTCCGTAAAGTATCGGTCGGTGATGTTTGGCATGTGAAAGGGCGTGACATCCTCATTGGCAACCATCCATTGGATGCCCTCCTGCAGAATATCGGTGCCGTTCTGCTGGACATAGTTTTCCAGCTTTTCGTTGAGCATCTCTATGCGAACGGTATCTTTTTCCGATTCGGCAACGGTCAGATCAAAGGAATACTCCATCATGGTATTCCACGCCATTACATCGGACAGGTATTTCTGCATTCCGGCGTTATACAGGGAATTGCCCTCGGATGCAAGGTTGTTGCTTCGGGTGTAGTTGGTGGCCTGATTGCCTCCGTGGAGAGAACCGATCCAGGTTGCCCAGGCAGTCAGCAAAGCGGTAATGCCCAGGAATACGGCTACCAGGATTTCAAGCCGGTTTTCAGTGAAAAAGGTCTTTTTCCGGGTTGATTTGGCATCGCCTTCTTTTTCGTTTTCCTCAGCATTGTTGTTTTCTGTGTCGTTTTTGACAGCTTCTTCAGCTGCTTCCTTGATTTCTTTTTCGTTGGATTTTTCGGAAGCGGCAATCTTGGCAGAATCTGACATATCTTCTCCTCCTGTTTTTTGGATTGTCCGTTATCAATATGAAAAAGAGATGACAACGCTTATTTTACACGATTTTTTGACAAATGACAACACTTTTCTGCAATGTGAGAAAAAATCATTTCTCGCTTTTCTGAATCACTGCAGCCAGGATAGCTTTTCTTACAACAATAAAAGCCGATAAAGTATCTGGCTTCATCGGCTTTTGATATTGTATGTGGAGCGAAAAATCCGCAACGGTCAGCGGGCGTATTCAATGGCCCGGCTTTCACGGATGATATTGACCTTGATCTGACCGGGATATTCTACCTCTTCTTCGATCTTCTTGCAGATGTTGCGAGCCAGCAGAACCATATCGTCGTCCTTGATGGTATCCGGCTTTACAATGATCCGGATTTCACGGCCTGCCTGGATGGCAAAGCTGCGTTCCACGCCCTCGAAGGAGGAAGCAACCTCTTCCAGCTTTTCCAGACGCTTAATGTAGTTTTCAAGGTTTTCCCTTCTTGCCCCCGGTCTTGCGGCAGAAATGGCATCGGCTGCCTGTACCAGACAGGCAATGATGGTTTTTGCTTCGACGTCGCCGTGGTGGGCGTGAATGGCGTGAACGACCAACTCGCTTTCTTTATACTTGCGGGCAACGTCTACGCCGATTTCGATGTGGGAACCTTCGATTTCGTGATCCAGTGCCTTACCGATATCATGCAGCAGTCCGGCTCTTCGTGCCATGGTTGGCTCCAGTCCCAGCTCGGACGCCATGATGCCGGCAAGATAGGCAACCTCCAGAGAATGATCCAGTACGTTCTGACCGTAGCTGGTGCGGAAATGCAGCCGTCCCAGCAGCTTGACCAGCTCGGGATGAATGCCGTTGACACCTGCTTCGATGATGGCACGTTCACCCTCTGACTTGATCATGTATTCTACCTCACGGCGGGCTTTTTCATACATTTCTTCGATTCTTGCTGGATGGATCCGCCCGTCGGCAATGAGCTTTTCAAGGGTGACTCTGGCGATTTCACGCTTGACCGGCTCAAAGCAGGAAAGGGTAATGGCTTCCGGCGTATCATCGATAATCAGATCGACGCCGGTGAGGGTTTCGATAGCTCTGATATTGCGGCCTTCACGACCGATAATACGCCCTTTCATTTCGTCACCGGGCAACGGCACTACCGAAACGGTAGATTCGCTGACATGGTCGGCAGCAACACGCTGAATGGCGAGGGAAATAATCTCTCTTGCGCTTTTTTCACACTGTTCCTTGGTTCTTTGTTCGTACTCCATGACCCTGACGGCCTTTTCGTGAGCCAGGTCACTTTCGAGATTGTTGAGGATATAAGCCTTTGCCTGATCCTGGGTGAAGCCGGAAATTTTTTCAAGCATATCCAGTTCACTCTGCTTGATTTTTTCTGCTTCTTCCAACTGCTTTTCGGCAGCCTTGATCTTCTGGTTGACGGTTTCGTCTTTCTTTTCCAGATTTTCAAGCTTCTTCTCAACGGATTCTTCCTTCTGCTGAATTCTTCTTTCCTGACGCTGGATTTCCTTGCGGCGGTCCGAAATCTCATGCTCGGCATCTGTCAGCAGCTTATGGGCTTCGTCCTTGCCGGCAATGACGGCTTCCTTTTTGGTGGCCTCGGCTTCTCGCTGGGCTTCTTCAATAATGCGTTTGGCTTCTTCCTCGGCAGAACCGATCTTGCTTTCTCCCACCTTTTTGCGGTAGGTTACACCAATGAAAAAGGCACAGACACCTGCGATGACGGCAGCGCCGATGATCAGCAGAATGGCAACAACAGCATTGTCCATTACGAATTGACACCTCCTAAATTGATTGGATTTTTGTAGTTTTCATACCATAGTAAAAATCAATCAGCTCAAGAGTGCCGCGATGATTTGTTTTATTCTTTTTATCTCTATTAAATACAAAAACTCCTTCTTTGCTGCCGACTACAGACGAAGGCAGCGTGTCATATTCCGGTAATATTTTAATCGGTTTTCAGGAAAAACCGAAAGAACAGCCCTTTTGTCCCGGCTCGTAAACCGTAACGGTTCAGGGCAAATATTAAAAGAACAGATGGCAATCGTATCATTAACAGAAAACGAAAAAAGAAATATGCCAACCATCCCAACGGCATTCATTGAGATGAAAACAGTGATAAGGTATTTAACCATGAACGGCGAAGGGAGCAACAGCCCTCCCTGCCTATCATATATTTTATACTAAACATCACCTTTTTGTCAAGAATTTTATGCATTTTTCCGTAAAGCAGTAAAATCTGACAAGAATTGCCATATCTGCTATTCGCTGCTAAACGTTGAACGGAGTTTTCAGCAGACTGTGGGCGATAGCGTGAGCCAGTCCGGCGTGAGCCTCGGCACTGAGATGAATGCCGTCTTTTGGATCCGTGTGGATCACCTTGGAGGCATCCAGAAAATCACAGCCGGTCCGATAAGCCAATTCCCGGTAGGCCTCACCCAGCTGACGGGATTTGGCAATGCTTTCCTCGTCAAAGTTCTCCCGGAACATTCCGATTCGGACACTTGGGTCAATGGCAGGGGGAGCCGTCAGCAAAATGCGGATGCGGCTGTCAAAAACCCGGATCATCGACACCAGGATTTCCATTCCCTCTGTAATGGCGGCAACGTCTGCATGAAATCTGGTTTTGCAGTCATTGGTGCCCAGCATGATGACAAACACATCGGCGGGATCGTTTTCCCGGAGAATGGATCCCAGCTCTTTGCTGCCGTTTCGCTGAGGAGCGGTATTATCATCAAAAACGGTGGTTCTTCCGTTGACGCCGGCCTCTGACAGGCAATAGCCATAGGGAGCCAACAGGGCAGCAAGTATTCCCGTATAGCGGATTTCCGACGGATACCGGCCGCCTTCTCCGGGAATATAGCCATAGGTGTTGGAATCGCCGAAGCATACGATTTTTTTCATAAGATTCACTCCGTTTCAATTGTTGATAGGCGTAGATGCCTCCAATTTGGTGTTTCGCTGTCTGCGGACAGCGACTTAGGGGGACTTTTGCGAAAAAGTCCCCCTAAGAACCTCGAAAACGAGCTTAGCGAAGCGTTCTTCCGGTTAATATGCACCCACCCCTAAGCGGCGCGCAAGCGTCGTGTGGGGTGGAAGCCGCGGCAATAAAGCTGAGACAAGGCAAAACCCAGCGGAACGGAGTGAAGCGCTGCCGCGAATTGTCCCGCGGGGTCATCCGCATTATCTGCTTTTGCGGCGGATCAGACCTGCCACACAGCAAAGCAGGAAAGCGATGACATCGACGGCCACAATGGTGGAACCCACCGGTGTATCCGCCAGTATGGAAAACATCATGCCGATGACGGAACAAATCACGGAAAGAATCACTGAAAAGATGGTAACGGATTTGAAGCTGCGGAAAATCCGCATGGAGGAGAGCGCCGGAAAAATGACCAGGGCGGAGATCATCAGGGAACCCACCAGATTCATGCCCAGTACGATCACAACGGCAATAATGACAGCCATCAGCAGATTGTATGCTTTGGAATGGGTTCCCACGGCTGTGGCAAAGCTTTCATCAAAGGTGACGGCAAATATCTTGTTGTAGAAAAACAGAAAGACCAGCATGACAACAGCGGAGATACCGGCGCAGACCAGGACATCCTGCAGTGTCAGGGTTACCATAGAGGTGGAACCGAACAGAGTGCTGCACACATCTCCTGCCAGATTGGAAGAGGAAGGGAAGATTTTCATCAGCAGATATCCGAAGGCAAGAGCGGCAACGGATATCATGGCAATGGCGGCATCTCCCTTGATTTTGGTATTTTGTCCGGTGCGCAGAAGCAGCACGGCGCTGATAATCGTGACCGGCATGACAATAATCATCTGATTGGTCAGATGGGCGACACTGGCGACGGCCATGGCACCGAAGGCAACATGGGAAAGCCCGTCTCCGATAAAGGAAAAGCGCTTCAGAACCAGGGTGACGCCCAGCAACGAAGAACAAAGGGCAATCAGTATGCCGACAATCAGGGCGTAGCGTACAAAAGGGTATTCCAGATAGTCCCCGATCCGGGATAATTTGTCAAGCATGGAGCTCACCGCCTTCCTGCAGGAGAAACAGCTTCCCGAGATCACTGCCGGTATATTCCTCACGGGTTCCGAAAAACAGCCGTTTGCCGATGTGCAGAATGTGGTCGGCATAGCTGACGGCGGCACCGATATCATGGGAAATCATGATGATGGTAATGCCTTCTTTGTTCAGCCCCTCGATCAGCTCATACATTTCTGCCGTTACTACGGGATCCAGACCGGATACGGGTTCGTCCAGCAGCAGGATTTTCCGGGTGGCACAAAGCGCCCTTGCCAGCAGCACTCTTTGCTGCTGTCCTCCGGACAGGTCGCGGTAGCTGCGCCGCGCCAGAGAACGGATTCCCATGCGTTCCATGTTTTGCTGGGCAAGGCGTTTTTCCTCTTTAGTGTAGAAGGGCCTCAGACCGCATTGGGCCTGACAGCCGGAGAGAACAATCTCGCGGACAGAGGCGGGAAAATCCCGCTGTACCATGGTTTGCTGGGGAAGATAGCCGATTTCGTTTTTTTTCAGACCATCTCCGTAGGAAATGCTGCCGCTGATGGGTTTTTGCAGTCCCAGCAGGGTTTTCATCAGGGTTGATTTGCCGGATCCGTTTTCACCCACTATGCAGAGGTAATCTCCCGGATCGACAGAAAATGAGAGTCCCTTGAGAATCATGCGGTTTTCATATCCCAGCGATAAATCTGTTACATCAATCAATGCCATGGTAATGGTGGTCCTTTCTTTCAGAAGATGAGGCGGGTTAATTTCCCTTCAGGAATGCTTTCCTGCGGATAATGCCTGCTGCAGGACAGCAAGATTGCTCTGCATCACGGACAGATAGGTGGTGCCGCCCTTTATCTGTTCAGAGGTGACGGACTGCATGGAGTCTAGTGTCAGAAGCTGCTGATCCTTGGAGGTAGTGTTGTCTTTAATGGTAGATGCCACCGAGTCATCGGCGCTTTCCGTTTTGAGGATGGTTTTCAGGCCGTATTCGTCCACCTTTTTGGCAAGGAAGATAATGGTTTCAAAGCTGGCCTGGGTTTCAGCGGAACAGCCGGAAAACGCGGCAAAGTAGCGGATGCGGTAATCATCGCAAAGATAGCGGAAGGGAAAACGATCCCCCACCACAATGGTGTCGGTGGCACCGCCGCTGACAGCCGTGCGGAAATCCTGGTCCAGTGAGGTGAGCTTCTTCTGATAGGCCACGGTATTTTTGCGGTAGATGTCGGCGTTTTTTTCATCGGCACGGCACAAAGCGTCCCGGATGGCGTCACAGGACAGGGAAGCGTTGTGCAGCGACAGCCAGATATGTTCATCATAGGCATCCTCCTCTTCCTCTTCGGAGGCACCCTGCATTCCTTCTACCAACTCTTCGTCCTTCAGATGATCCTTGAGGGTATCCATCAGGTTGATAACGATCATATCCTTGTTTTTCGCCTGCTTCAGCGCATCGCTGACCCACTGGTCTGATTCTCCGCCGACATAAATAAAGACATCACAGTCGGAAATCTTGATAATGTCATCCACGGACGGCTGATAGCTATGCAGATCCACACCCTTGTCCAGCAGCAAGGTCACATCGGCCTCGCCGGGATTGCTGCCGATGACCTGCATGATCCAGTCATACAGGGGAAAGGTGGTGGCTACGATTTTCAGTTTGCCGTCTTTGTCCTTTTTGGAACAGCCACAGCAGCAAAGCAGAAGGACGGCTGCACACAGCATAAAGGCAATCAGTTTTTTCATGATGGTTCATCCTTTTTATTGTGAGGTTGTTTTCAGAGACAACACCCATTGTAGCATGATGGCATGTGCTTGTCAATAGAATTGAAAACGATTTTCATTTTTGGTTCGGGGGACTTCCGCTTTGTTTTGAATAATCACTTTATTACAAGGCTGATACCAATTCATTAAAAAACTGTAATGCCAAGTTTAAAAGAAAATATGTCAAGGATACTTGACAATTCGTAAAGTATATGATACTATGTACTCACAAGGAAAAATTATCCTGAACGCAAGACAAGCCGGAGGTTTTTTCGGATGGACAAAAAGGAGATTCTCGAAAAGAACAAAAGAAAAAACCGTAATTCTCTTGATGAACGGGAGCAGCGTGTTTACAGTTCTTCCTTTGGCATGGGCGCCATTGTTGTCGGCGTTCTGTGTCTGCTGTTCAGTGTGTACCGTGCTTTGCACAGACAGTTCTTTTATGAATACGTAATGATTATCACGGCATATCTGTCCACCACCTTCTTTTATCAGTTTAAAAACATTCGCCGTCCGATTTATCTGATTGCCGCCATCGGCACAGGATTAGGAGCCCTCTTCTGCGGGGGAATGTTCTTGTGGGTGTATGGCGTATGAGTGAGATTGTATTTCAGAACCGTCTGCGTGTGGCAAGGGCAGAAAAGAAGATATCCCAGGGTGATCTTGCCGAAATGGTCGGTGTTTCCCGTCAGACCATCAGCTCCATTGAAAACAATCAGTTTTGTCCCAGTGCCAGACTGGCGCTGCTGATTTGTATTGCCATGGACAAAAAATTTGAAGAGCTGTTCTTCTTTGAAGGATAAGCCGCTTGTTGATTTGTTTATAAGTTACTTCATATACATTCCTCCTAAAAAAGCAGTTGTCCCCCGATTATTTCCCCGTAATCGGGGGACAACTGTTTGTACCCGTCATTTTGATCATCAAATAACAGAGTCCGGTGGGTTAGTGTCTGCCAAAAAGAAGGTGCCCTGACAGAAAAATTCTGTCGGAGGTGCCTTTTTCATGTTCGCCCGAGATGGGAAGTGATTGGAAGGTGAAAGTCCGTACACCTGCCTATGCAGGGGGCTTTCCGGTCGCCCCCTGCACCCCTTCGGATAAAATTCTATAGGTAAGTTTATAATCTACGGAAAGGTAAAGCGAAATCGTCCTTCCTGTCAAAAAAGAACCGCTCCAGAGCGCTCCGTAAGGAGCGTGACGAGCGGAAGCCGCGGCCCCAAATATAGACACGGCGAAATCGAGCGCAGCGTAAGCGGAGCGCTGCTGCGAATCGTCCCGCGCGGTCACCCGCCCCCGCAGGGTTTGGGACAGAGTCCCAATATTCCGGAGAAGAAAGTTGATTTCCGCGGACTTTTTTTGCTGCAGCCTTGTTTTTTTGCGAGAAGTACAGTATAATAAAAAATGATTAGTTTTATGATGTGAAAGTATGCTTTTTGCAGGAAAAAGACAGAATCTGTGATTACCGCAGAGGTAAACAGCAGGTGTGCCTTTGCTTGTTGAATAAAAGAGCTTTTTAATGTAAGGGAGGAGAATCCATGAAAAAATTAGCCGCCATTCTTGCGGCAGCGCTGATTGCATTGACCGTTTCTCTTCCGGTGTCTGCACAACCGGAAAGCAGCAGTCAGTCCCAGGCCAGTACCGCCGAAACCAGTCAGCAAGAAAACAGTGCTGCTGAAGTGAGCCGGACGGAGGAAAGTCAACCGGAAAACAGTAAAGCGGAAACAAGTCTGACAGAAGAAAGCCGGCCGGAAAACAGCGCAGAGGAAGCGAGCCGGTCGGAAGGCAGTGCCGCGGAATCCAGCCAGGACGAAAAAAGTGCCACGGAAAGCGGTGAGACAGAAGCCGGTCAGACGGAAAGCAGCAAAGAGGCATCCGACGGCGCCGAAACCAGTGAACCTGCGAAGGAACCGGTTTTCAAAGAGTATCAGCTGAGTGCTCTGGACATGACCCTGATGATGCCGGAGGATTTATATGTCATTACCGAGGATACCCCTGAGGATGATCCGGCTTTTGAAGCGGAACGATCCACAAAGGAGGCAATCATCAAGGAATTCCGTGCCAATGATATGATCCTGCGGGCCAAGCCGAAGAATTTTGCCTATGTTGTGACAATTATGATGAACGAAACGGAGGAGTCCCGGAACATCGGCAGCCTGTCCAAGCTTTCACCAGAAAATATCCGTAAGATTACGGACAAAATGCTGCAGTCGGAATATTATACCGGCTGTAAGGAAATCTGGCGCAATAATGTGCTGTATCTTTCCTTTGATATTGCGTTTGAAAATGAGGGTGCCAAGATAATCGGCAAGCAGGAGTTTACCATTGTCAATGGCCGCAGCATCAAATTCAACTATCAGTCCTCCAAGGAGGAAGCGGAAGATGCCAACCGGATCATTTTTGACAAAATGATGGAGTCGGTTCAGTTCAAGGGAGTGGAAGAACCCTCGCGGCCGGAGGTTTCAAAGCAGGAGCCTGCGGAGGGATTATCCTTCAAAAGTATGGATATCCGTTATGTGTACATAATGATTGCCGGTGCCGTGGCATTGCTTTCGCTGATGATTATGATTCTTGCCGGTATCCGCTATCGCCGCTCTAAATTTGAAAAGGATCATCCCGATCTGGAATATGATCCGGACGATGAAGAAGACGAAGAAGAACACAAGGAGCCAACCGCCGACAAGGATGAAGACGTCAAGGATATCTATTCCGACACCAAAAAGGAAAAGGAAAGTCTGTTCAAAACGGCAGAGATCAAGCTGACCCCGATGACCTATGACGATGTGATCAGCGCCAAGGGGAATTTTACGGCAGAAGATATTCGATCCGGGGATTCGACTGTCAAAAAGGAAGTGCAGGAGGAGGCTTTGCCGGTACAGGATTTTGAAGCAGAGCCTACCGAACCGCATACCTATCAGGAGGAACAGCCTCTTGTTCTGGAAACTGCTTCGGACAGCGCAGTGGAAGCAACCCTGGAGCCGCCAGTTACCCTGAGCGCAGCGGCGGAGGATCCCGGAGTAAACGCGGCGCAAAAAGCAGAACAGGAACGTCTTGCTCAGGAAAAGGCCGAGCAGGAACGTCTCGCCCAGGAAAAAGCAGAGCAGGAACGTCTCGCCCAGGAAAAAGCAAAGCAGGAACGTCTTGCCCAGGAAAAGGCCGAGCAGGAACGTCTCGCCCAGGAAAAAGCAGAGCAGGAACGTCTCGCCCAGGAAAAGGCCGAGCAGGAACGTCTTGCCCAGGAAAAGGCAGAGCAGGAACGTCTCGCCCAGGAAAAAGCAGAGCAGGAACGTCTCGCCCAGGAAAAAGCAGAGCAGGAACGTCTTGCCCAGGAAAAGGCCGAGCAGGAACGTCTCGCCAAGGAAAAAGCGCGGCAGCAAAAGCTGGCTAAAGAAAAAGCGGCCAAAGAAAAGGCAGCTAAAGATAAGGCGGCGCAGAAAAAGGAACCGCAGGAAAAGCAGACGGACTTTTCTGCAGAAACGATGCCCGATTTGTCCGGAGCGGTTTCCGCGCCGGTGAATACCCTGACCTATTCCGCGGTGGTTGCCGGTGCGGCTGCGGCGGCCGGAGTGGCTGCGACAGCCGCTGTGAAGAATGACAGAAAGCAGGAGGAGCGACAGGACGAGATTGCTCCTGCAGCAGAGCAGTTCATTCCGGAGGTGATTTCTCCGGAGGAGTCGGAAACGGTTGTTCCAAAGGAGGAAATAACTTCCGAGAAGCTTCCCGAAAAAGAGGATGTCGTCACCGAACCTGTGGAGACGGCGCAGAAGAGCCGGTCGTCGCTGTCCCTGTCGGATACCACCGTGATCGAGAGAGCACCCGAAAAGGAGGAACCCGTTATTTTTGCAAAATCGGACAATAATGGAGCCGTCGGCTCAGAACAGAGCGGAAAAACCTGGAATGCTGTCAAGGCGGATGAGGTATCGGAGGAACAGCCGGTTCACGAAGAGCTGTCTGCCTACGAAAAACGCTTTGGCAGGAAAAAACCCATGGTGCAGCCGCAGACAGCGGCTTCCCCGGACGGAGTGCCGTCCATGACAGAGGAAAAACCTCTCTCGAAGTTTGAAAGACGTTTCGGCAAGCCTGTTCCTGCCGCACAGCCGGTTGCTCAGCCTGCTGCAGAAGCACAGCCGGAGGTTTCCGCAGAGGAACCCATGTTCAACCGGATGCTGAATAAGCTCCAGACCACCAGCGAAGAGGTGGGAAGAAATCTGGAAAAAACAGAAAGAACCCCGGGAGGAACCTCGCTGCTGATGACTGCGGAAGCCGACAAGGAGGAAAATGCAGACGCGGACGCTCATGATGCGGCGGCAACTGACAAAAAGAAGGATTATCCTGCCGAAACATTGATTTATCAGGCGGACGAACCGAAATCGGTGGAAAAGAAACTGCCGAACCATAACATTGAGCTGGAAATCACCAAAACCGCAGACGGCAGTCTGGTGATTGGCGCTATGAACGAGGGCAGCGGTCAGCCGATGGATATTGAAATCCGGGATGCCTCTCATTTCAAAGAGGAACGGGACAAGAAAATGGCAGAAATGGGCTTTGAAACCCTCAGCCAGAATGAAATCTATAATGCCCGCAAGGTGGAAAACGAGGAGAATCCCTTTGTAGTCAAGGCAAAGCCCTATGAAGAGACGGAAGCAGCGGCAGAAGCGGCTTCTCAGGGGCCGGTAGGATCCCGCTTTGACAGCCTGTTTGGCGGTTCCCGGCAGAAACACAAACCCGCCAAAACGGAAAAAGTTCCGGAGTCTGTCAAGGAGCCGGAGGAAAAGACGGCGGCTCCCGAGGAAGAGCTGCCCAGCTTTGAAAAGAAATTCGGCAAGGCTAACGGTACAGAGGCGGCTCCTGCAACAGAAACCGCAGCGAAAACATCAGAGGAAGCCGCGGCAGAAGCGGCTTCGGATACCACTGTAGCAGTAACGGCCTCCGCAGCTGCCGTACCGGTTGTGGCGGCAATGGTGACGGCAGTCTTTGAAAAGGCCGGGGAATCCAAGGGGAAAAAGGCAGCGTC
>CACYCV010000124.1 GCA_902772955.1 uncultured Ruminococcus sp. | reverse complement strand
ATAACCCTTTTTTTCAAAAAAGGGTTTCCCCCGGCAGGGTTTGGGACAGAGTCCCAATATTCCGGAGAAGAAAGTTGATTTCCGTGCGTGGTCAAGCACAGGCATTGCATTTCAACAGAAAAAAAGGTATAATGAGAGCGTATCAATTGCTGTCATGACACAGCACCGTTTTTAGGGAAGCGCTGATTAAATCCAGTGCCTGTATTGCGCTGTCAGATTTTTTGCCAGATTGTACCAAAATTCCGCAGGAATACTGACGTATCTCAAGGGATTTTGGTGCAAGATGACGGAAAAGATACAAGCAAGACAGGCGCTGAGCCGAAAGGCGTGATTGATTCAGCGGTTCCTTAGGAAAAAGGAGGAGTCTTCATGTTTGCTGTTGACTGCCACGCCCATATTTATCATCCGAAGCTGGCTCCCCGTGCCGTCAAGGGAGTCGGTGCTTTTTATGAGGTTCCTATGAGCGGCAGCGGTACCACGGAGGATCTGATCCGGCTGGCATCCCATAGTCCCGTAAAACGATTCGTGGTCAATTCCGTTGCAATGAATGCCAAATCCGTCCGCAAGCTCAATGAGTTTGTGGCATCGGAATGCCAACTCCACCCGGAGCTCATCGGCCTTGGCACCCTGCATCCGGATCTGGAAGACCCGGATGAAGAAATCCGGCATATTCTTTCCCTAGGGCTCAGAGGCATCAAGCTGCACCCCGATACCCAGCAGTTTGACGCCGACTCTGACAAAGCAATGGCTCTTTACGCTGCCATAGAAGGCCGTCTGCCTCTTCTGATTCACTGCGGCGATTACCGCTATGACACCTCGCATCCCCGAAGAATTGCGAATATATTGGATACCTTTCCTAAGCTCACCATGATTGCTGCTCATCTTGGCGGCTGGTCGATTTATGAACAGGCTGTCCCCTATATGAAGGATCGTAATTGCTATCTGGATCTTTCCAGTGTCATGCCCTTTATGGAACCGGAAAAGGTGCTGTCCTATATCCGTCTCTACGGTGCGGACCGTCTGCTGTTCGGTTCGGATTATCCCATGTGGGACCCGCTGAAGGAATATCAGGCCTTTCTCACACTTCCTTTAACCCGGGAGGAGCAGGAGCTTATTTTTTACCGAAACGCCGCCAAACTGTTTTCCGTTGATCTTCATGAATGCGAAGCCCCTTCCGATTCGGAAAATACATCCCCGTGAATGATTTCTTAGTCCCCTCCCGACACTTTCCCGGATAAAAAAGCTGCCTCATCCGTGTTTTATTCCTGCAACACGGTGAGACAGCTTTTGTTTTTGGGGACGATATGGTAAAAACGGGCGGAACACTCTGCTCCGGCATTCACAACCGGGAGCAGTCATCAACACTTAAGGAGAATTCAGGCATTTGTCTCCAATTCTCTGACAGTCTGCAGCAGTTCCTCCGTTTTGTCAATATTCTCCCAGGCGACATGAAGATCCTCACGACCCATGTGTCCGTAGGCCGACAATTCTCTATAGATGGGATGATTCAGATGAAGCTGACGGATAATGGCAGCCGGGCGCAGGTCAAAAACTGCTCTGACCGCCTTTTCCAGAACCTCCTGTGACACGGTGCCGGTACCAAAGGTTTCCACCATAATAGAAACCGGACGAGCCACTCCGATCGCATAGGAAAGCTGGATTTCGCATTTGGTTGCCAGCCCGGCAGCAACAATATTCTTGGCCACATAACGAGCCGCATAGGCAGCGCTTCTGTCAACCTTGGTAGGATCCTTTCCGGAGAAGGCACCGCCGCCGTGACGGGAATAGCCGCCATAGGTATCGACAATGATTTTTCTTCCGGTCAGTCCGCTGTCACCGGCAGGACCTCCGATAACAAAGCGTCCGGTGGGATTGACAAGGATACGGGTGTCCTCATCCATCAGCTCTCCTGGAATCACCGGTGTAATGACATTGTGAATCAGATCTTCACGGATACGGTCAATGTCCACATGGTCATCATGCTGGGTAGAAATCAGAATCGTATCAATGCGTACAGGACGGTTGTTGTCATCGTATTCCACCGTCACCTGGGTTTTACCGTCGGGACGAAGATACTTGATGGTCTGATCCTTTCTGACCTTTGTCAGCCGTTTTGCCAGCTTATGAGCCAGCGAAATCGGCAGCGGCATCAGCTCAGGGGTTTCATCACAGGCAAAGCCGAACATAATGCCCTGGTCGCCTGCGCCGATCATGTCCAGATTATCATTTTTTCCGTCACGATATTCAAAGGAGGAGTTAACGCCCATGGAAATATCCGGAGACTGGGTATGCAGAGAGGTAAGAATGGCACAGGTATTGCCGTCAAAGCCGCATCCGGGATTGTCATAGCCAATGGAAACAATCACCTCTCTGGCAATCTTATCCACATTCACATTAGCCTTGGAGGATATTTCACCCATGATCAGAATCAGGCCTGCCGCAGCCGTCACTTCACAGGCAACATGGGCATCCGGATCCTGACGAAGAATCTCATCCAGGATGGCATCGGAAATTTTGTCACACATTTTATCGGGATGTCCTTCCGTCACCGATTCGGAGGTAAAAAGATAATGAGGCATAATACACTTTCCTTTCTTTTATCTGAGTTTCCTGAAATAATCCCATTTTTCCTGACACCAATGGTCAGCAGCGCAGTCTGACAGCTTAATTTCTGTCTTGGGTAATCCGCAGCAAAACCGTCAGAAGTGCGGATTCTCGAATTACGGCTCCGGAAAAACGAAAGAAAGCAAAAAAACCGCCCGGCATTACCGAGCGGAAGCGTTTCACTCATCTTTCGGTCATACCGCAGGAATTAGCACCTTACTGAAAAGCAGGTTGCCGGACGTCACAGGGCCTGTTCCCTCAGTCTCTCCGGATAAGTCAATTCAAGAGGTTCCCGGATCCTTGCGTCACTGCGGAGAGCTTACCGCCTTCCATGTGCATGAATCCCGCGAACCACATATTCAATTTCAGTCATGATTATAGCATTCTCAGAACATTCTGTCAATGAAAAACCGCAAATTATCCATTTTTGTGTCATTTCCACAATTAATTTGTCGTCCATAAAATCTTTTCGATGCTCTTTTCCCCGGTTTCTGCCGCTTTGATGGTTTACCGTTCTTGAATCCTGCCCAAAGACGCTGTCACGGGACCCTGCAAGCCTTTTGAAAAAGGCTTGGTGCGCACCCGCAGGAAGTGCACCGGAGACACTCCCCCGCACCCTGCACCCTTTCGGATGGGAATTGATAAGGGAAGTTTCTATCCAAGTATTTTTCATAACAGCTTGCGCTGCTGTGAAGTGAGTAAGATGAGTTGGTGGCTTCGCCCCCAAGCCCCTGTAAAATTTCGCACTCTGCGGAGTGCGCCCAGGGACTCTGTCCCTGGACCCTGCAAGCCTTTTGAAAAAGGCTTGAGCGAAAACT
>CACYCV010000123.1 GCA_902772955.1 uncultured Ruminococcus sp. | reverse complement strand
GTTCCACCGATCAAAAGAAAACCGCTCCAGAGCGCTCCGTGAGGAGCGTGAGGAGCGGAAGCCGCGGCCAAAAAGTATAGACACGGCGAAAACGAGCGGAACGGAGTGGAGCAAGGCGCGAATCGTCCTGCGGGGTCACCCGCTGGTCAGAACACAATCTTGACCTTATTGACCCGGAACCAGTAATCCAACTGGACAAGATAGGCCAAAATCTGCGGCGCCCTCATCAGCTGGCCATACCAGGGAGAAATAATCCCGTCCGGATGCCGGATGATCTCCTCAACTCCCTCCCTGTCCAAAATCTCATGCAGAGGCGATGTTTTGTCCTCCAGAATCCGCTCCGCCGCGGCTGCACACAAACGGAAATACTCCGGATGATGGGTCTTGGGATATGGGCTCTTCTTACGGTCAATGATGCTGTCCGGCAGAATACCCCGGAAGGCCTCCCGTACGATGCCCTTTTCTCTGCCGCCCAGAGCTTTCAGGTGCCACGGCATATTGAAGGCATATTCCACGATCCGGTAATCACAGAACGGTACACGCACTTCCAGACCGTTTGCCATGGACATCCGATCCTTGCGATCAGAAAAGGATACAAAAGAAAACCGCATCCCCCTAACGAAAATAGATTTCCAGCGCATCCTCATACACCACAACCCGCTCCAGAAATATGCCTGCAATGACGGCTTGTTCCTCCCGGCTGCAGCTGTCAAATGAAAGCAGCTTCCGGCGCAGCGCACCTTCCTCCCCTTTGTTGGTACAGGGAGCTTCCAGTTCTGTCAGTTCCCGGAGACACTGCTTTTTGCATCTGTCCAGCTCTTCAATGCGCCGTCGCAGATAGTCCAGCAAAACGCCGTCCATGGCGGCAGCCTTTTCCATCAACGCCGCAATTTCCTCCTCCGTCCTGACAAGCTGCAGCTGCATGGTACCCTGCCGTTCCTCCTTTTTTTGCATGCCGGAGGCAATGATCAACGGATAATCCGCAAGATGCTGCCGCAGGGACAGGCTGACAAGCTCTTCTATGGATTCCGCGGTTATGGCAGCGGTTCTTTTGTGACAAATTGACGCTTTTCTTCCGCCGCAGGTCAGATAACGCCTGCCTCCCCTTCCCCGGACAACCGAAACGGCTCTTCCACAGAAACCGCAGCGGCAGAGTCCCGTCAGCCAGGTTGCTTTTCCCCGGCCGTTGTTGCAGACAGGGCGGTTCCGATCCAACAGCTGCTGAACCTGCAGCCATGTATGGCTGTCAATCAAACCCTCATGGCGGTTGAGCTGTACGGTTTTCCCCGACAGAGAAGAAAATTTTCCAGCCGTTTCGTTTTTTCCGGAACCAAAAACCGTACATCCCCGGACACCGGAAAACGCCTCCGGTGGATCCTGAAAAATCGCTCCCTTTTGTTTGAGATAGCGGTAGACGGAAGCATCCGCCCGGACATAAACCGGATTCCGCAGGATTCTGGCGACTCCCGGGGAGGAAAAGAGTTTTCCCCGATTGGTGCGCAGTCCCCGTTCATTCATTTTCCGGGCAAGCTTTCCCAGGCTGCCGGTGACAAGATAGTCCTGAAAAAGGCCGATTACCGCCTGGGTTTTTTCCGGATGGGCTTTTTCCGGCGCCAGCATTTTTGTGCGGACACCCTCCAATACCGTATCCTGCTTTTCAAAGCCATAGGGTGCCACCCCTGACAAAAACAGACCCTTTCTGGCTCGTTCATAAAAATTATCCCTGACTCGTTTGACAATCATGTTCCGTTCCAGCTCTGCAAATACCATAATCATCTGCAGGGTAGCCTTTCCCATGGCGGTGGCGGTATCAAACTGTTCACTGCAGGACAAAAGCTCTACCCCATATCGTTCAAAGGTACGATAGATACCCACAAAATCCTGGAGAGAACGACTGATTCTGTCCACCTTATACACAATCACCCGGCTGACCGCGCCGGACTCCACAGCCATCATGAGCCGCTCAAAATCCGGACGCCGGGTATTCGCGCCTGTAAATCCCTTATCCGCATAAACCGTTACCGTCTCCTCCGGCAGACAGCGACGACAGGCCGCTTCCTGCTGGGCAATGGAAATACTGTCCTTTTTATCCACCGATTGCCGGCAATAGATGGCCGTCATATCTTCGGCTCCCCCGGAACAAGGAGACGGCTGTTTCGGAAAAACCGCAGACAGCGGGCGGTAACAGCCACCCTTTGCTGCTGTTCCTCCTGGTCGGAACGGCGGGGATGAAATTCCCTGACTGTCCATTTTCCGCGGGTATAACGGGCTGTTTCCTGCCATGGCTGATTCATTTGCATAACCTCCTGTTCAGCTTGTGCGCCATGATACTTGTTCTCTTTTGTGCAATAAAGCAATCAGGCGCCGTTGCAGTATATTCCGGAACCGGCAGGGTTATGGCTGACCCTGAAGGGGAAAGAAGTTCAGAAATACGGGGTTTCCCACTCTGCGGAGTGCACCAAGGATGCTGTCCCCGGACCCTGCAGCCCTTTGAAAAGGCTTGCAGCAAAACTTTATTTTTAAATAACAGTATAAGATCTGTCATCACATTCCCGCATGCTTATGACGGACAAACAACCAAAAGGACACCCGCTGTCGTTGTGGCAGGGGTGTCCTTTGTTTTTTTCAAGCAGAAAAGAAGGACTAACCAGACTTTTAACTTTTTCCAGCTTCATCATTTTCAGAATACGCGGGCGGTTATACCTTTGCATAATCACAAAAAGAAGATCAAACAGCGCTGCGGCAATGGAAGTCAGTAAAAAAACCAGGTAGTCTCCCACCCATATTGACAATATGATGGGAAGAAAGCTGAAAACAATAATTGTTTCATCAACGATCTCTGCCTGGCAGGAGGCCTGCGCAATCTCATCCCAACTGTGCTTTGTCACATCAAAAAAGCTTGTGTTATATGTCGGCATCCGGGTTTTCCACTTTTTCACTTTAATTGCTTTATATAACTTCTTTTCCCATGGCTTTATCTGGTACCATTTCCGTGTATAATCCGCATAATTTTTCAATACCGAATGGATTACCAAGCCTATCATCAGCCGAATACAAAGATGATAGGCAAACGTTCCGAAGGTTATAGTCAAAGAAAAGAACACTTTCGCCCCGACGCAAATATACAGCACCACAAAGAACACCGTCAGCAAAACAAATAGCAGTGCCAAGGCTTCCAGGATTTTCGACATAGAAACCTCCAAAGACACTGTTTAGCTGTTCATGAATCATCCATCTCGTCATAACAATATGATCCGATCATCATCAAATGGTAAACAGACGTGAATAGCGTTCGTAACCGCACAGGGGCAAAGCCTCAAGTTGGGCGGTGCGAGCGGTCAATAAACATATACCGGCATATTGGCATAAGCGGCTTCATAGAGTAAGGCTGCGACATCAGAGGAGAGTAGGATACAGCCGTCAGAGCCGTCAGATAAATAGACTGTGCCGCCGAATCCGGACTGACCGGGCGCATCGCAAAAAGCGATACCGTCATCAAAGCCAATCCAATAGGCTGCCTCGGTTTCATCACCGGAAACACTTCGCTTGACGTGCTCTTTCTTTTCGGAAACCACAAAAGCACCCTTTGGCGTCTCGTGGCCGTCATTGGGATTGCCGCTGACGATAGAGGATTCCAGAATCACCACGCCGTTGCGGTAAACCCAAAGATACTGGTTGTCAAGGCTCACCTCGGCATAGACATTGCCCCGCAGGGAACCCGCATCATAATCAGCCGCTGCACGGGTCCACCAGCGCATACTGCTTTCACTCTTGTCCGTCAGATCCAGGGTTACGGATTCTCCCTTGACAATCAGTTCTTCCAGCTGTCGGGCGGCGTATTCACTGTCAAACTGCCAGCCGATACTTTTGTTTTCCAGACGGATGGTTTCACCGGCGTTGGTGGTAAGCTCATATTGAGGTTCATAGGTGTCGTATTTATGCGCCAGGGTTTCGGCATAGGCCAGCACCTGGGGATACTGCACGGCATATTCCGCCGTTTTGCCTTCATTACGGATGGACACCCAGTTTTTGATCATCCGGGAGGTCACACGCTCGTTTTTTTGTCCGAATTTCAAAGTAATCGTCAGCTTGTCGAACCGTTCCTGCAGCGTCTCCGGGGAATCCGTCCCGGTCTGTATCGTCAAGGGATGCATCAGTTTGCCGGAAGAGTCATCTTCATCGGAGTGCCTCAGCGCATACCATGACAGCAGGAAGGTGCCTGTCATCAGAATCAGAATCGAGCAGATCAGCGTTGTTCTGATCGGATTCGGTTGTCGTTTTCTCTTTTCCACGTTTTTTCTTGTGCCTGCCTTTCTTTCTTCACTGATGATCGGTGTTTCACTGCCGCCGCTGCTGCAGAGACGGATTGCAGCAAAATCAATTTTTAAAAATATACCCTTTTTTCTGTTGTTGTCTGATGGAAAAACCCAAGTTTTTTGGGAAAGGGTTTCCCACGGCAGGGTTTGGGACAGAGTCCCAATATTCCGGAGAAGAAGGTTGATTTCCGTGGACGGATTTGGAGAGGAATTGCCGGATCAGGAATCCGTCACCACTTCCCCCTGCCAATCGATTATTCCGCCGAATTCCAGCACATGGGTATATCCCATCCCCGCCAATTTGGAAGCCGCTTCCTTGCTTCTGCGTCCGCTGCGGCAATACACCAGAATCATCCGACTGAAATCCGGCAGCTGTGCCGGGGGCCGATCGGTAATGGTTTCATTGGGAATGCAGACAGCACCTGGAATATGCCCTTGTGCAAATTCATCGGTGGTTCTGACATCCAGCAGCACATAGCCGCTCTTTGTCCTGAGCAGCTCGGCCGCTTCCTGCTGGGAAATCATCTGATAGGCACCGGTCTCTCCGGAGGCTTCACGGGATGACTCCACCGAAGAAGTCTTGTCGCTTTCCGAGCCGGAAACGGCAGCGGAAACCGCCGCTTCGCTGCTTTCCGCAGCAGAGGAAGCCGATGCAGAAGACTCCTGCCGGGAAGCAGCGCCGGAGGAATCACTGCCGCAGCCTCCCAGGGTCAGAAGCAGCAGCGCAGCCAGAAAAAGGATCCTTGGTTTTTTCATCTTTCCTGCCTCCTGGAAATACGTCTGTCCAAGGAATGGAAGGGCGTTGTCAACTGATCGGTTCAAAATCTGCTGCTCCGTGCTTGCAGAGAGGACAGATAAAGTCATCGGGCAGCTCCTCACCCTCATACACATAGCCGCAGATCTTGCACACCCAGCCCTTCTTGCCCTCTGTTTCCGGCTTCGGCTTGACGTTATTCTGATAATAGGTATAGGTCATGGTTTCCTTGTCGGAAATCACCCTTGCTTCGGTAATGCTGCAGATAAACATACCATGGGTATCCAGATCAATATAGTCCTCCACCTTCAGAGACAGGAAGGAGTTGATATATTTCGGCAGGAACACCAGCCCGTTGTCGGAGCGCATTGTCTCACAGCCGGCAAATTTGTCCACATTTCTTCCGCTCTGGAAACCGAAGGTTTCAAACACACTGAAGGGTGCTTCCACGGACAGGCAGTTGACGTTCATGATGCCCGTATGCTTGATAATGTGATGGGAATAGTTCTGTTTATTGATGCAGACCGCCACCCGGTTGGGGGAATTGGTCACCTGGGTCACGGTGTTGACGATCAGACCGTTATCCTTTTTTCCGTCACTGGAGGTAATCACATACAGACCATAGCCGATATGGAACAGGGCGTTCATATCATGTTTGTCGGCTGTCTTGTCGTTCTGAGCCAGATATTCCTTGCAAAGCTCCTCGGCCATATCCTCAATCTGCTGCTGAGAGAATTCATTCATCGCAGACAGTATTTTAACAGTGGTGTCTGTAAATGTCAGATTTTTGCAGCCCTCCAGCATCTTTTTCATGGTTTTGGCAGCCATAGGAGCCCAGGAGCCGTTTTCCATCAGGCCGATGGTTTTGTTGCTGAAGTTCCGCTCGGTAAGATGCTGGATGAATTCCCGCATAAAGGGGAAAATTTCCGCATTATAGGTGGTGGTGGCCAGAACGATCTTTCCATAGCGGAAGGCATCCTCCACGCACTCTGCCATGTCCTCCCTGGCAAGGTCATTGACTGCTACCTTGGGACAGCCCTTTCTCCGCAGCTTTTCCGCCAGCAGCTCCACGGCTTTTTTGGTATTGCCGTACACAGAGGTATAGGCAATCATAATACCTTCACTTTCTACCCCATAGGAGGACCATGTCTGATAGAGATTGAGATAATAGCCCAGGTTTTCCGTCAGCACGGGACCATGCAGCGGGCAGATGGTCTGAATATCCAGATTGGCCGCTTTTTTCAGGAGGTTCTGTACCTGGGCACCGTATTTGCCCACAATGCCGAAATAGTACCGTCTTGCTTCACAAGCCCAGTCTTCCTCCACATCCAGTGCGCCGAATTTACCAAAGGCATCGGCAGAAAACAGCACCTTGTCCCTGCTGTCGTAGGTCACGATCACCTCCGGCCAATGAACCATGGGAGCCGTCACGAAGGTGAGGGTATGTTCGCCAAGGGTGAGGGTATCTCCCTCTCCTACCACAATCCGTCTGTCCTCAAACTGTGTGCCAAAGAAATTGCCCATCATGGCAAAGGCCTTTGCGCTGGATACAATGGTAGCCCCCGGATAGTTTTTCATAAAATTCTGAATATTGGCACTGTGATCCGGTTCCATGTGCTGCACAATGAGATAGTCCGGCTGTCTGCCGTCAAAGGCATCCTCTAAATGATCCAGCCATTCCTGGGTAAAGTGACGGTCAACCGTATCCATCACAGCAATCTTCTCATCCAGAATCACATAGGAATTATAGGCCATTCCGTTGGGAACATCGTATTGCCCCTCGAACAGGTCAATCTGATGGTCGTTGACACCCACATAAAGGATTGTATCCGATATTTTCATAATGATCTCCTTTGCATTCGTATTTTTATTTTATATAGTATAACATAAAAAACGATCAAAAGACAACACTTTTTTATAGCTTTTAAAAAAAGAGTTACGGAAGGGCAGTGGTTTTCTTTGATATCCTTTTCCTCCAGCAGGGTTTGCATAAACCAATAGAAATTGAGGGCAAACATTTCCCGCATCCGGCGATCCAGAGGAGTGTCTCCGGGAAGCTTTTCCGTATGAACGCAGGTGTCCAGGTATCGCTGACGCACATAATCCTCGCCGTGAGGCAGAAATCCCTTTTTCAGTACAGAGCGCCTCACCTCCGGAGAACGGGACCAGGGAAAGATGTCCTCCATCAGGATTTCCCGGTTATGATACCAGGGATATCCGCCGAAAAGCTCATCAGCACACTCTCCGGAAAGCGCCACCGTGAAGTCCTTTTTGATTTCCCGGCAAAACAGCAGCAGGGAAGCATCCACATCCGTCATACCCGGAAAGCTCCTGGCATCCACGGCGGGCCGCAGCGCTTCAAACAGGTCTTCGTTCTGCAGCAGGACGTTGTGATGACGGGATCCGATGGCCTCTGCCATAATACCGATAAACCGGCTGTCGGGGGTGGGCTGAAACAGACTGCTCTGAAAATACCGGTCATTGCCGCTGTAATCCACGGAATAAGTATCCAGCGGATCCTCTCCCCGTTGTTGACGGGTTCCGGCAGCAATGCAGGAAATGATACTGGAATCCAGCCCTCCTGACAGGAAGCAGCACAAGGGAACATCCGATACCAGCTGCCTTTGTACGGCATCGGTAATCAGCTCCCTGACACGAGCCACGGTTGTGGGAAGGTCCTCCTCATGTTCCCGGGCAGAAAGAGTAAAGTACCGGCGGCGAGAGAGGCTTTTGCCGTCATAAAAAGCACACTCTCCCGGCAGCAGCTCCTTGACGCCCCGATAAATTCCCTGGCCCGGGGTTCTGCCCGGCCCCATCAGAAACAGCTCTGACAGACCTTCCTCATCCACCTCCGGTCTGACCAGAGGATTCCGGAGCAGACACTGCACCTCAGAGGCAAACAGCAGTCCGTCTGCATAAGGATACAGAAACAGCGGCTTGACACCCACCCTGTCTCTGGCCAGAAACAGTTCTCTCTTTTCGTGGTCATAGACGGCAAAGGCAAAGATGCCGTTCAGCTTTTCCACACATTGACCGCCCCAGCACAAAAATGCGGTCAGCACCACTTCCGTATCCGAACACGTCACAAAGGAGCAGCCAAGTCCCTCCAGTTCCTCCCTGACCTCTCTGGTATTATACAATTCTCCGTTATAGACAATGGTACAGGTTCTGTTTTCGTGCTGCTTTGTCATTGGTTGTCTTCCGTTTTCCGGGTCAATGACCGCCAGACGTCGATGAATCAGACAAATTCTGTCCTTAACGAATATTCCCCCGTCATCCGGGCCTCTTCTCACAAGACTGCGGGCCATCCCTGTGATGGTTTGCTTGTGTTCTCTGAAGCTGACCTTTGCGTCAAACCAGCCTGCCAATCCGCACATTGTTTTCCCTCCGGTTCTGCCGCTGTCGTGACACAGCGGGCTGTCGTTTCCTCCCCCGCACCCGGAAAGCATCCGACACCGGAGGAGCTCATTGATTTTTCCGCCGCAGTGACACCACAAACAGCAGGCTCATCAGCAGCAGTGCCCCGGCACCTGCCAGGGTGGTGGAGGTTACCTCCGCCTGACCGCCGCCCATGACGCTGAAAGCCGCCTCTGTCCGGCCGGAAAAAAGACTGACAGTATATACTATTGCCGCCGACAGAAAAGCGTTCATTCCCCGGAAGAGAAAGAACCGGGCCTTATGCCCGCCCAACGGTCCAAGAAGGAAAAAAATCTGAAAATGCACGCAGAGTCCGCCAAAGCCGGAGGCCAGTGCCAGCATCCAGAGAGCGCCTCCCTCTGTTCCGATGCTTCTGCAGGCTGCCGTTACCTCCAACAGCAGGGGCAGTCCCTGACGGGCAAGGGCTTCTTCGGCTCCCAAAAAGAGCAGCAGCGTTTTCAGGCATTCTGACAGCTTCAGAGCTTCTCCCACGGACAGCAGCAGAGAAAAAACCGCCACCATCGCCGTGAGAGACAAAACGGAATCTGCGCCGTCCTGGCAGGCATTCATAAAGGCTTCTGCAGGGGACTCCGCCGGGGGAGAGGGAAGCCGGCCTGCTGCATCCTCCGGTTCCTCCCCCTTCGACAGACGCGCCGTCAGGAGCCCTATGACCAACCCGGACACCACCTGGGACAGATATAATACCACCCCCGCCTCCGTCCGGTGCAGCAGCAGCGTACCGATGCCGGTAATGAGAAACGCCGGTCCGGAGCAAACGCAAAACAGCATCATCCGATCTGCCTGTCCCCTGCTGATTCTTCCGCTGTCGTATAGCAGACGGACACACCTTGCTCCCACCGGAAAGCCCCCCAGAAAGCTGAGAAGCACCGCCGCAGAGGCCTCCTCCGGCAGACGGAACAGCCGTTTTGTCACAGGCGCCAGGCATTTTCCCAGGCTGTCGGACAGACCGGACCGGATCATCAGCGAGGACAGCACCATAAAGGGAAACAAAGAGGGAATCAGCAGCTCCGCCGCGTTGTGCAGTCCGGTCAGAACTCCCCTGGCGGATTCCCGGGAATACACCAGAAAAACCGTCACCAATACCGCCGTCAGTCCGGTTCCGGCAATGGTCTTCCATTCAGAACGAGAAAACATTTTCATACAATCACCCGTTGCAGGATATGTTTGCGGTGATTTTTATATTTCTTTCCGCATAAACTGCCATAGAGTGCCAAGGGGAGGTGAAACCATGAAGCCAAAGGGAGAGCAGCCCTTTTCTCTGCTGGGAACCCGACCGGGACCCTTTCACATGGAAATCAACGGAAACCGGGAGGTCTTTTTCGAAGGAAACCGGGGTATCGTGGGCTACGGTGAGGATACCATCAAGCTGAGCGCCGGAAAAATGCTGGTGGTCTTTCACGGCAGGGGACTGCACATCAAATGTATGAACCAGCAGGATGTGGTCATCCATGGCTTTCTGACCTCCATTGAATATATCCTCTGAGGAGGCTGTCACAAGATGTTACTTGTCGCTTTTCTGAGATGGCTGCTGGGCTATCTGTCCTTTTCCGTGGAGGGTGCCTTTCCGGAGCGGTTTCTGAATATCGCTGCCAAAAAGGGACTGAATCTCTGGAAAATGAGAAAAAATCAGGAGGTTCTGCAGGCCTGTGCCCGTAGCCGGGATAAAGATCTTCTCCTGATGGCAGCCCGTCAGTCCGGCAACCGGCTGGAAAACGTGAAACAGCACGGTTTGCCCACACTGCTGCAGCGCTACCGGCACCGGTGGGGACTTCCGGCCGGCATGGTATTATGCGGCATCATTTGTCAGTACCTGTCCGGATTTGTATGGCAGATTCACATCACTGTTCCGGAGGAATTCAATGAGTATGAGCTTCGTCAGATGCTGCGAAGCCACGGACTGTATGAAGGGGTCCGCTCCTCTGAGGTGGACGTGGCAGGCATGATTCATCAGCTTTCCACCGAGGACGACCGCATCAGCTGGATGACCGTCAACCTGATGGGCACCAATGCAGAGGTCAATCTCAGTCCCAGGCTGTCTGCCGGTTCCTCCGGAACCAAAGATGTCGTTCTGAGCAATATCAAATCCCGTGCCGATGGAACCGTGACGCGGGTCTATGTCTACAACGGAAGTGCCGCCGTCAAGGTCGGAGACGGGATCCACAAAAATCAGCTGCTGGTCAGCGGACTGCTGGAATACAACAACGGCCGGGTGGTTCCTGTGGACAGCAGCGCCCGGATTTTTGCCAGAACCGCCCGGCGTGTGACCCTGACCCTTCCGAAATCCGCCGTACGACTCTGCCCCACCGAACAGACGACAGAAAAAACAGAGGGACGCTTTTTCGGTCTGTCCCTTCCTCTTTCACTGCAGGGCAGTGTTCCGGGAGATACCGTCAGAGACACCCAACATCAGCAGGTTTGTCTGTTTGATTCCTTCCTTCCGATTTACGTCACCAGGGAGGTGTTTACCGCTTATGAAAAACAGCCTGTCGCTGTCACAAGCGAGCAGGCTGATGCCATTCTGCAGCAAAAGCTGCAGCTCTATTGTTTTTTTATGCTGGCAGAAACCAAGGAAGGGCGTCTGCTGCACTGTACCACCCGCTGCCGGGAGGAACAGGAAGCCTATGTTCTCACGGCGGAGCTGGAAATCGAAGAAGACATAGGAGAAAAAACGGTTATTCCTTATGCTCCGGAGCAGTCTCTGTCTCAAAAGACGCAGGATCCGGTGACACCTCCCCCGGAATCCGGCTGAAGGGCATCCGATGAATTTTGTCGATGCCCTCATCCGACAGCACCTCGGCAATTTCCTTGCGGATATGGCCGGATTTTTTAACATGGGTTCCGATGATTTCCGAAACGTCACTGATGGCAATAAAGGCGGAGGAATCAATTCGTTTGGTAATGTCCTTAAGTTCATGGATTTCAAAACGGGTCAGAACACAGTACAAAATCACCTTTTTGCCGCTGACCAGGCCTTCTCCCTCCATGATGGTTACCGTTCTGCCCAGCCGCTCATAAATCATCTCGGCAATCTGCTTGGCGTCATTGGTAATAATCATTGCCGCCTTGGTCTGCTCCATTCCGGTTTCGACGATATCAATCACCTTGGAGGTAATAAAATAGGTCAGCAGACTGTACATAGCCCTGTCTGCACCAAACAGAAATCCGGCGGCACTGAAAATCACAATATTAAAAAACAGCACCGTCTGTCCCACCGGCAGCTTGAATTTCTTATTCAGCAGGATGGCCACGGTTTCCGTCCCGTCCAGACAACCGCCGAAACGGATCACCAGACCCACCCCGATGCCCAGCAGGACACCACCAAAAGCAACTGCCAGCAGCGCATCCTCAGTTGCGCTTTTCAGCGGGGCAAACACCTCCAGAAAGGCAGAAAACAGCAGCATGGCAAAGACCGCCTTGATGATGAACATCTTTCCCATTTTTCGGGTACCGATAATCAGAAAAGGGGTATTCAGGAGAATCGTCAGCACACTCAGATGAACGGCTGTAAAATGGTTGATAATAATTCCGATACCCACCACTCCGCCGTCCATGATGGTACTGGGCACCAAAAATTCCTCCAGCGCAAAAGCGGCAATGGTAGAACCGCAGGCAATGCACAGGAAATCCAGCAGCAGCTTCAGAATATTCTTTTTTGAAAGCATTTTCATAAACGTTCGCTCCTCTGACAAGTTTCCGTCAATCGAAAAAATCGGGAATATAGGCTTTATCCGCAGAGGAAAGCTCCTGCACATAGCCCTCCAGTCCCAGCTCTTCAAAATGCAGCAGTACCTTTTCATATTCCCGCTTGGTAATACGGCGGTTCAGCGGAGGATACTCTGCCGCCCGACCCATGGGCACATACTGTCCCATCAGGCTGACCAGGATCCGATCGTCAAATTCTTCCTTCAGGCAATCCAGAACCCTCAGGGAATTTTTGGTGTGTCCCGGCAGAATCAGATGACGGACAATGGTTCCCTTCTGCATGATTCCCTCTTGATCAAACACTGGTTTTCCCGTCTGCCGCAGCATTTCCCGCAGAGCTGGCAGGGCATAGTCAAAATAATCGGCGGCTCCGGAATAGCCTCCGGACAAAGCCGCATCCACATATTTCAGGTCCGGCAGATAGATATCCACCAGCCCCTCCAGTCGCCGGAGTGTTTCCACCTTTTCATAGCCGCCGGTATTATAGACAATGGGAACGGCCGGGCGGTACCGGGAAAAGCATTCCAGAATGCTCTCCACATAGGGGGTGGGACTGACCAGATTGATATTATGAACTGCCTGGGCTTCCAGCGCCTTGACGCTGTCCACCAGTTCCTCTATGGTCATGATTCTGCCGTGACGCTGCCGGCTGATTTTGTCGTTCTGACAAAATACACAGGACATCACACAGCCGGAAAAGAAAATCGTTCCGGAGCCCCGGGTGCCGCTGATGCAGGGCTCCTCCCAGAAATGCGGGGCGATCCGGGCAGTTTTCGGCAGTAATCCCACCCCACAGCAGCCGGAGCCTTCGGTTTCCGTCCGTATGGCGCCGCAGCTCCTGGGACAAAGGGTACAAACAGCCGTTTTCATAAAACACTCTCCGTATGCACAAAAGCGCTGCACCACGGTACAACGCTTTTGCATCATTCTCTCTCAGATTATTTGCCGTAATAGGCCTTGAGATACAGCTCTCTGATCTCCGACATCAGAGGATAACGGGGATTGGCTCCGGTACACTGATCGTCAAAGGCATTTTCCACCATCTGATCCAAAGAAGCCAGGAAATCCTCTTCCTTGACGCCATACTCTGCAATCGTCTTTTTGATGCCGATGGTTTCCTTCAATTCTTCGATCTTTTCAAGGAAGATTTCAAAGGTTTCCCCATCGTCCTTGCCCACAAAGCCAAGGAAGCGGGCACATTCACAGTATCTTTCCAGGGTATGGGGATACTGATACTGGGAGAATGTCCCCATTTTGGGAGGAACCGGCTCCGCATTATAGCGCATGACTTCCGTCAGCAGCAATGCATTGGCAATGCCGTGAGGAATATGATGATAGGCACCCAGCTTATGGGCCATAGAATGGCAGACACCCAGGAAAGCATTGGCAAAGGCCATGCCTGCCATGGTAGACGCCGTTGCCATTTTTTCTCTGGCAATGGGATCCTTGGCGCCGTTTTCATAGGCAGAGGGCAGATAATCAAAGATATTCTTCATTGCCTTGAGTGCCAGGCCGTCGGTATATTCCGTTGCCATAATGGAAGCATAGGCCTCCAGCGCGTGTACCAGAGCGTCGATACCGGAGGCACTGGTCAGTCCCTTGGGCTGGTTCATCATGTTATCGGCATCTACAATTGCCATATTGGGCAGCAGCTCGTAGTCTGCCAGAGGGTATTTGATGTTGGTCTGCTCGTCTGTAATGACCGCAAAGGGAGTCACCTCCGAACCGGTGCCGGAGGATGTGGGAATCGCCACAAAATAAGCCTTTTCTCCCATGTGGGGGAAGGGATAGATCCTCTTGCGGATATCCATGAAGCGCATGGCCATATCCATGAAGTCTGCTTCGGGATGCTCATACAGCACCCACATGATTTTGCCGGCATCCATGGCAGAACCGCCGCCCAGAGCAATAATCACGTCCGGTTCAAAGAGAGTCATCGCCTTGGCACCCTCTTTGGCAGAAGCGAGGGTAGGATCCGGCTGAACGTCATAGAAGCAGGTATGCTGGATCCCCATCTCGTTGAGTTTATCTTCAATCGGCTTGACATAGCCGTTTTTATACAGGAAGGAGTCGGTGACAATAAAGGCCTTTTTCTTGTGCATCACGGTTCCCAGTTCATCCAGTGCTACCGGCATACAGCCTTTTTTAAAATATACCTTCTGAGGCGCTCTGAACCACAGCATATTTTCTCTCCTCTCAGCGACCCTTTTGATATTAAGCAGATGCTTGACGCCCACGTTTTCCGAAACGGAGTTGCCGCCCCAGGAACCGCAGCCAAGGGTCATGGAGGGCGTCATCTTGAAGTTATACAGATCTCCGATACCGCCGTGGGAAGAAGGGGTATTGACCAGAATACGGCAGGTTTTCATGGCATGGGCATGCCGCTCGATTTTTTCCGTCTGGGCAGGATGGATAAACAGCGAAGCCGTATGGCCATAGCCGCCATCCGCTACCAGTCGGGCAGCCTTGGCAAGAGCCTCGTCAAAGTCGGCTGCCTTATACATAGCCAGCACCGGAGACAGCTTCTCATGGGCAAATTCTTCGCTGATATCGACGGATTCCACCTCACCGATCAGAATTTTGGTATTTTCCGGCACGGAAACACCTGCCAGTTCTGCAATGCGGTGTGCCTTCTGACCGACAATTTTGGCATTCAGGGCACCGTTGATGATAATGGTCTTTCTGACCTTTTCCAGCTCACCCTCTTTGAGGAAATAGCAGCCTCTGGCGGCAAATTCCTGCTTAACGGCGTCATAGACGTCAGCCAATGCCGTCACGCTCTGCTCGGAAGCGCAGATCATACCGTTATCGAAGGTCTTAGAATGAATAATGGAATTGACAGCCAGTCGGATATCTGCTGTACTGTCGATAATGACAGGAGTATTGCCGGCACCCACACCGAGAGCCGGTTTACCGGAGGAATAAGCCGCCTTCACCATGCCAGGACCGCCGGTGGCGAGAATAGTGTCAGAGCATTTCATCAGTTCATTGGTCAGTTCCAGAGAGGGAACGTCAATCCAGGCGATGATATTTTCCGGAGCGCCTGCCTTGACTGCCGCCTCCAGCACCACCTTTGCCGCAGCAATGGTGGATTTTTTGGCACGGGGATGGGGGCTGATGACGATACCGTTACGGGTTTTCAGACAAAGCAATGCTTTAAAAATAGCGGTTGAGGTAGGATTCGTGGTGGGAATTACGGCTCCGATAATACCGATGGGTTCGGCAATTTCCTTCAGGCCGTAGGCCGGATCATAATTGATTACTCCGCAGGTTTTGGTATCACGGTAGGCGTTGTAGATATATTCTGCCGCATAGTGGTTTTTGATGACCTTATCCTCCACAACACCCATGCCGGTTTCCTCCACTGCCATTTTAGCCAGCGGAATTCTTGCCATATTGGCAGCAACAGCAGCCGCTCTGAAAATAGCGTCCACCTGTTCCTGGGTGTATTCGGCATATTTTTTCTGTGCCTCCTTCACCTGTACCAGCTTTGCATGGAAGCTGTCCAGATCCTCCACCAATCCGGTCTGAACAGCCGCTTCTTTTTCCATATTATCCATAATCAGGTCCTCCATTTTATCATATTTCTCCCCCGCTGCAGCGGGTTTACATTGACTCCTCCAAGTAGTTTTCTCTCTATCTTCACTATAATACAAATACTTCATTCTGTCAAGCGGCGGCGCGGTACGTGACCGCACAGGACGTGTTCGCGGTGCGTGACCGCACAGGACGTGTTCGCGGTGCGTGACCGCACAGGACGTGTTCGCGGCAGCGCTCCACTCCGTTCCGCTCGGTTGTGCC
>CACYCV010000122.1 GCA_902772955.1 uncultured Ruminococcus sp. | reverse complement strand
GCTCTGGAGCGGTTCTTTTTTGACCGGAAGGACGCTTCGCAAGCCTCTCCTTATTAATTTCCCGCCCGAAGGGGTGCAGGGGGCGACCGGAAAGCCCCCTGCGTACGCCGATAGAATTTGTTTCACTAAACAATAACCCTGGATGTGATATTCATTCGTCAAGTCGCCTGCGGGGGCACCCCCGCCCGAAAGCCCCCTGCATACGCCGATAGAATTTGCTTCACTGAACAATAAAACAGGATGTAAAACATATTCTTCAAATCGCATGCCTACACTGGACATGTTCCCTTCGCACTTCATTCTTTTCGTTTTACACTTGAAACATTTTGATTTTGGGCAACAAAAAAGCACTGCAAAACTGCAGTGCTCCTGAAAGGGAACTAAATTATTCAGAAAAACCGGACTGGATCAGCTTTACAAGGCTGTCTACTGCAGTCTCTTCATCGCCGCCGTCAGCCATAACCTTGATTGTTGTGCCGCCGACAATCCCGAGAGAAAGAACACCGAGAAGACTCTTGGCATTTACTCTTCTTTCTTCCTTTTCAATCCAGATGGATGACTTGAATTCATTTGCTTTCTGGATGAAGAAGGTTGCAGGACGAGCGTGAAGGCCTACCTGATTTTGAACCATTACTTCCTTGACAAACATGAAAGATTCCTCCTCAATCAAAATATATCCCCTAAATTTCAATCAAGGTGCCGGAAGTTGATACCTCTTGCACCTAAGTTTATATTCCAATTATAGCATAATCTGAGCATTAATCAACTGTTTTAGAAAAGTTTGGATTTATGTACGATATAAAAACGATGTATCCAGCTTAGCTTTGTGCAATATGACGTAATTGTTGAATGTTTTTATACCGGATAAAACATTTTTCTCACTCTTTTTTCTGTCTTTATTCTATTTATCTGCAAATTGTGAGTATTTCCTTGTTTTTCCGATGTTCTTCCGGTCTTTTTCGGCGAACTCCAACAGTTTTTTGACTATTTTCATAGTATTTTTATCTGTTTTTTGCTATTTTTATCCATTTTTTTGTTTTTTTCCACAGATCGGCTCTTATTCTTTATTATTATTTGGTAAAACATCCACTTTCTTGTCTGCATCCTGCATTATAATTCTTTAACAGAAATAAATCAGAGTATCTTTTTTTGTTCAATATTACTAAATGCTTCTATTTCTGGAATTGTTTGGCATTTTGCATCACAAAAGCTGAAATATTCTGTGCTTTTCCGTGCACAAAATAACACTATAGTAACTTTTAATAGGATAGTAATCCACTGTCCGCCAGGAGCTGTTTTTCCTTGTCTGACAGGGTATTGACGTCCAGCAAATCCGGACGGAGACGGGCTGTTTCCAACAAAGCGGTTTCTCTGCGCCAGCGTTCGATATTGGCATGATGGCCGCTGAGCAGCACCTCAGGCACAGCCATTCCCCGCCACTCCGCCGGTTTGGTATATTGAGGATATTCCAGCAGACCGTTGTAATGGCTCTCTTCTTCAAAGCAGAGATCATCGGACAGCACCCCAGGAATCATCCGACAAACACTGTCTGCCAGCACCAGTGCAGGCAGCTCTCCGCCGGTCAGCACATAATCACCGATGGAGATTTCCTCGTCCACCAACAGATCCAGCACCCGCTGATCCACCCCTTCATAATGTCCGCAAAGCAGCGCCAGATTGTCCATGCGGGACAGCTCCCGTACCCGCTGCTGTGTCAGCACCCTTCCCTTTGGAGAAAGGTAAATCAGATACGGCCGTGTTCCCAGCTGACGGCAAAGATCCTCAAAGCAAAGCGCGATAGGTTCCGCCTTCATCAGCATTCCCATTCCGCCGCCATAGGTCGTGTCATCCACCCGGCGGTGCTTATCAAAGGCATAATCCCTCAGCTGATGACATTCCAGAGAGACGATTCCCTTTTTTCTGGCTCTGCCGATAATGCTCTCGCTGAGAACCGCTTCGCACATTTCCGGAAACAGGGTTATCACATCAATCCTCATCGTCAAAAATTCCTTTCATTGGACGAATGCGCACCACACCGCCGTCAATATCCTTCTCGATCACCACGTCGGGAATCACCGGAATCAGATAATCCTTGCCCTCCCTGGATACCTGATAGACATCATTGGCGCCGGTTTTCAGAACATCAGTGATTTCCCCGTAGAATGTCCCGTCATCTGCATCCTCAACCCGCAGGGACAGCAGATCCTGAATAAAATGGGTTCCTTTGGGAAGACGGACATCCTCCCGATTGATATAGACAATTTTCCCCCGCAGCGCGTCCGCCTGTTCTACGGTTGTCACACCGTCAAACCGGAGAATGGAGATATTCTTATGCACCTTGGCACTGACCACCCGCTTTTCGCTGCCATCTGCCAGATACAGCCGCCTGAACCGGCACAAAAAGCCGGCACTGTCACACCAGGGGTCAATTCGCACCTCACCTCTGAGGCCATGGGTTCCGACAATTTTCCCCGCTTCGATATATTGCTTTTTCATGTGCCTCCCCTTTCTGTCAATTACCTCTGTTCTTTCTGAAAAGAAAAAGGGAAACCCAAGCAGGCTTCCCCGAAATGCCGAAATCAGTCGATTTCAACCTGAATTTTCTCGTCGTTTCTTGCAGCGGCAGCTCTCATAACAGTACGAATCGCCTTGGCAATCCGTCCCTGTCTGCCGATGACTCTGCCCATATCCGCTTCGTCCACATGAAGATGATAGACCACTATGCCGTCCTCATCCTTTTCATCTTTGGTAACGGATACAGCCTCAGGCTTTTCCACAAGACCCTTTACGATTGATGTCAGTAATTCTTCCATCTTTTCCTCCGAAAAGCATCATCAGATGATATTGTTCTTTTTCAGCAGTGCCTTTACGGTATCTGTGGGCTGAGCACCGTTAGCAATCCACTGCTTTGCCTTGTCAGCATCCACCTTGAACTCTGTGGGATCTGCCATAGGATTGTAGGTGCCGATTTCCTCGATGAATCTGCCGTCACGGGGATATCTGGAATCTGCCACTACAACACGATAGAAGGGAGCTTTCTTTGCGCCTACACGGCGAAGTCTGATCTTTACTGCCATTGAATTTACCTCCAGAAATTTGACGTGGTGCTTTGCACCGTCTTTATTTTTATTTTCACCAATGATTCATTGGGTGAAGACTGATTAAAATGCTTCCTCAGGATTTTTTACGCTTATTATCTCCCTGACCGTGAAGCATGCTGGGATTCATGGGCATTCCGCCAAGTCCCGGCAGACGTTTTCTTCTGCCCCGCTTGTCTCTGGCATTCATACCCTTCATGAACTGCTGCATTTCTTCAAACTGCTTCATCAGGCGATTGACATCCTCCACCTTCATGCCGCTGCCGGCAGCAATTCTCTTTTTGCGGGAGGGATTGATAATTTTCGGATTCTCCCGTTCCTCCAGGGTCATGGACAGTATCATAGCTGCCACACGATCCATCTGCTTTTCATCAAAATCCAGATCACGCACCTGCTTGCCGATGCCGGGAATCTTGGAGAGGATGTTCTTGATAGAACCCATCTTTTTGATCTGCTGCATCTGTTCATACAGGTCGTTCATATCAAATTTGTTCTGCTGGAATTTTTTTGCCATTTCCTCGGCTTTTTTCTGATCCAGGCGGTTTTCCGCATCCTCAATCAGAGTCAGCACATCGCCCATACCCAGAATTCTCGAAGCCATACGATCGGGGTGGAAAACCTCCAGATCATCCAGCTTTTCACCGATACCGGCAAATTTGATCGGCTTTCCGGTAACAGCCCTTACGGACAGAGCCGCACCGCCTCTGGTATCGCCGTCCAGCTTGGTCAGGATAACGCCGCTGATATCCAGAAGCTCATCAAAGGATTTGGCCACATTGACCGCATCCTGACCGGTCATGGAGTCAACCACCAGGAGAATTTCGTCCGGTCCGACCTCGCCTTTGATTTCCTTCAGCTCGTTCATGAGCTTTTCGTCAATATGAAGTCTTCCGGCGGTATCAAGGATTACAATATCGTTTCCGTAGTCTTTCGCATGACGGACGGCAGCCTTAGCAATATTCACAGGATTTTCCTGTCCCATTTCAAACACAGCAGCTCCCGCCTGACCGCCTACTACCTTCAGCTGTTCAATTGCGGCAGGACGATAAATATCGCAGGCCACCAGCAGCGGACGGTGTCCCTGCTTTTTCAGCATTTTAGCCAGTTTGGCGCTGTGGGTGGTTTTACCGGAGCCCTGCAGACCGCACATCATAATAATGGTGGGCGGTTTTGTTGCAAAACGGATTCTGGTCTCCTCTGAGCCCATCAACGCTGTCAGTTCTTCATTGACGATTTTGATAACCATCTGTGCCGGCGTCAGACTTTCCATGACATCTGAGCCAACAGCACGTTCCGTTACCTTGGCGGTAAAGTCTTTGGCAACCTTATAGTTAACATCCGCCTCCAACAGGGCCATGCGCACCTCACGCATCGCACTTTTTACATCACTTTCTGTCAGCTTGCCTTTATTGCGCAGCCGCTTGAAGGCAGCACTGAGTTTTTCGGACAGACCCTCAAAAGCCATCTCTCACACCCCTGTCGTTACATCTCGCCGAGCTTTTCCAGCTCCGCCAGAATAATTTTGATACTTTCGTTAATATCGTTGGAACGATATCGTTTTATGTTCAGATCGTCAATCACATCGATCTTTTCTCTGATGATTTTCAGACCCTCTTCCAGCTTGCGGCTGTTTTTCAGCAGGCACAGCTTTTCTTCTGCTTCAAACAAAATCGCCTCCGCCCGTTTGATGCTGTCTCTCACACCCTGCCGGGATATTTCCAGGTTTTCAGCGATTTCTCCCAGGGAAAGATCATCATTATAGTAGTATTCCACCGCTTCCCGCTGTTTATCGGTCAGCAGCATCCCGTAATAATCCAGCAAAGTGGCAACTTCAAAGTTTTTCGACATACCGCAGACCCTCCGATCCGATTATTCTGTAAAGCAGTTAACTTTACAATGCATTGATTATACACTATTCCGCGAAATTTGTCAACCCCCTTCCAAAAAATCTTAATGACTTTTGGAAGAACATATAATCACTTTTAGGCGGGCATTTCCTCCTGACTTACTGTTCCATAATGCAAAGTGTTGGATTATATCAAACCTGAATCCGTGAAACTCAAATAGAATAAATAGCTGAAAGCAAGATAAACAGAGCTTTACAAGCAAAATGTATCATTCCTTGTT
>CACYCV010000121.1 GCA_902772955.1 uncultured Ruminococcus sp. | reverse complement strand
GGAATGATACATTTTGCTTGTAAAGCTCTGTTTATCTTGCTTTCAGCTATTTATTCTATTTGAGTTTCACGGATTCAGGTATTATTCAATAGAGTGTAATCGTTTTAAGAGCCTGTCCTTTGTCAAGTACAGGAAAACGTCTGAAAAGTCAGAGGGCTTTGCCCTCCGAAACTCCCACCAGAGGCTCTGCCCCGTGGACCCCGCAGCCTTTGAAAAGGCTGGCGAAATTTTTTTGTTTGCTTTATTTTTCGTTTAATTGAATATGAGTAAAAAACAGTCGTTTCTTGCAGCTATATGAAAAAAACTGTTCTTATTCCGGAATAGAACACCGGTCAGGCGGTTATACTACTGTTATGCAATATTGCCGGAAAGGAAGCAGCAAAATGAATATTACCCAACAGCATTATGCCGGACTTGTCCGGAAAATTTCCCCCGGAAGCACCTTGAAAATCGACTGCCTGAACGCCTTCTGGACAGGAGGACTGATCTGCTGTATCGGCCAGGCCCTGACGGACAGCTTCACCGGTCTGATGGGGATGCCTCTGAAGGATGCCCGCTGTCTGACCAGTATCAGCCTGATTTTCATAGCAGTGCTGCTGACGGGTCTGAGCCTGTTTGATAAGATCGCGAAATTTGCCGGTGCCGGAACCCTGGTGCCGATCACAGGCTTTGCCAATTCCGTTGCCGCCCCTGCCATTGAATTCAAAAGCGAAGGCATGATCATGGGACTGGGCGCCAAGCTATTTGTCATTGCCGGTCCTGTCATCGTTTACGGAACCGTCAGCTCCGTCCTGTACGGGCTGGTGCTTTGCACTGTCCGCTGGGCAGGAGGATAACAAGACAGGAGGTCCGGTCTGCCTCTTCCAAAGGAAGAAGCATTATTTTGTACAATTTTCGATGAAAACTTTCTTGTAAATTCGTCTGAAATATGCTATCATAAGGGTATGATTTTACAAGGAGGTTTGTGGAATGTATGATAAGATTCTGACAGCCTTGTCCTATGGAATGTGTGCGGTAGGTGCCAAAGGAGCAGCCTCTGCCAATGCCTGCATCGTCAATACGGTCATCCAGATTTCTTCCTATCCCATGACCGTAGCGGTCAGCATCAACCACAGCAACTTTACCAATGAATGTATCAAACGCAGCGGAGAATTCACCGTCAGCGTTCTGTCAGAAAACACCTCCGGCGCTGTCATCGGCGCATTGGGCTTTACCTCGGGCCGTGACGGCAACAAGCTCAGCAACGTCCGCCATAAGATTCTGCGGGAGGGTGCGCCTGTCATTCAGGAGGATATCTGCTGCTGGTTTCTGTGCCGTGTGGTCAACACCGTGGAAACCGTCACCCATACGATTTTCATTGCCGAGCCCATTGCCGGCAGTGAGTCCATCAAGGGAACACCCATGACCTATGAATTCTATAAAAATGTCATCAAGGGAAAGTCTCCGAAATATGCTCCCACCTATATTCCCGAGGAAGAGGAAGCCGTCGACAAATTCGTCTGCACCATCTGCAAATACGAATACAGCGACCCGTTGATCCCCTTTGAAGAGCTTCCCGGAAGCTGGAGCTGTCCTATCTGCGGCGCTCCGAAATCCGTTTTCCGGAAATCGGACTGAATTGCCGGCACTCCCTGTGATGAATGCTCTTATTGTAGCATATTTCTATAACTATGTCAAGGATACTTGACAAAATTCATCTTAAACTTGGCAAAGCGAACCGCCAGGATCACGATGCGAAAGGATCGGAGAAACAAATGACCATCAAGGAAGTACAGGACGAGATTCTTCGTCTGAAAAAAGAAAAAGACATCTGTGTGCTTGCCCACAGCTATCAGGCCAGAGAAATCTTAGAGGTAGCCGATTATACCGGAGACTCCTATGCACTGAGCAAAATGGCGGCGGCAGCTCCCAACAAAACCATGCTGATGTGCGGTGTACGCTTCATGGCGGAAACCGTCAAGATTCTCTCACCGGAAAAGACGGTCATTCTTTCTTCTCCTGCTGCGGGCTGTCCCATGGCGGAGCAATTTGACAAAGAAACCATCCTGCAGCTGAAAAAACAGTATCCCGGCTACACGGTGGTGGCCTATATCAATACCACTGCCGCTCTCAAGACCGTGTGTGATGTGTGCGTCACCTCCGCTTCGGCTGTCAAAATCGTCAGTCAGCTTCCCGGAGAGAATATTCTGTTCATTCCCGACTGCAACCTGGGGTCTTATGTGGCTGAGCAGCTTCCCGGAAAGCATATTCAGCTGATGCAGGGAGGCTGTCCGGTTCATGCGGCCGTTACGGCTGCCCATGTGGACGAAGCCAGACGGCGGCACCCCGATGCAGAGCTGCTGGTTCACCCGGAATGTATTCCAGCCGTCGCTCAGAAAGCAGATTATGTCGGCTCCACCAGCGGAATTATGAATTATGCAATACAATCTGACAAAAAGGAATTCATCATCGGCACGGAAAACAGCATTGTGGAGCATCTGCAATACACCTGCCCCGACAAGCGGTTTTATGCCCTTTCCAAAAGCCTGCTCTGTGAGGACATGAAGGCAACCACCCTGATGGATGTGCTGCTTTGCTGTCAGGGAAAGGGCGGCGAAATCATTGAGCTGGATGCGGATACCATCCGTGAGGCCCGCCGCTGTATTGACGCCATGATTGCGCTCGGCGGCTGAATATTGTCACCTTTATCTTCACCCTTGTGTATGATAAACAGGGGTGATTTTTTATGTCCGTTTTCAGGCGTCCGAAAAAGCACCGTCGGTGGCTCTGGGGAATAGCCTTGCTGCTGACGGCGGTCATTGTTTTTTTTGAAATCCGTCTGAAGCCAGTTACCGCATCCGCAGCAGAAATCCAGGCACAGGCGCTGGCGGCCGAGCTAATCAGCTCCAGTGTCAGTGAGGTGCTGGAGGAAATCGACAATTCGACAGAAAAAGCGGAAATCATTACTTATTCCCGGGAAGGAACGGTCACGTCCATTCATGCCAACGCCGCGCTGACCAACCGCATCAAAAACCGGGTCACCCTGAAAATTCAGGAGGAGCTTTCGGAGGTCCAGAACAGAAGGATGGATATTCCCCTGGGTACGATTCTGGGCAGTGATTTGTTCAGCGGCACAGGGCCGCAGATTCCCCTTTCCCTTTCTCTGTCCGGCAGTATCCGCAGTGATTTTGACAGCGTGTTGGAAAGCGGCGGCATCAATCAGACCGTTCATAAGCTGTTTCTGCACATCACCGCCGACATTACCGTGCTGATGCCGCTGCATTCCTTCAAAACTACGGTCCACACTTCTGTTCTCATCAGTGAAACCGTGATTGTAGGCACGGTTCCGGCTTTCACATATCCTGCGGCCGGACTGTCTTCCTCCTGAGCGCGTTACCCCGCTGGACGGTTCGCGGGTGCGTGACCGCACGGGACAATACGCGTTGCGCTCCGCTGCGCTGCGCTCGGTTTTGCCGTGTCTCAGCTTTACTGCCGCGGCTTCCGCTCCTTACGGATCGCTCTGGAACGGTTTTCTGCGGGGAAATCAAGTTTTAAAAATTTACCCTTATTGTGGATCTGTGATCAAGAATAAATACAAGTTTTTTGGGAAAGGGTTTGAGACAGGAACCCTGGGCGCACTCCGCAGCGTGCGAAACGCCAAAAGGATTCGCCCCGGCTTTTCAGACCCGGACGAATCCTTCATGCTCATGTTTTGTTTCCGGGACTTATTCGTCCCGCCAGACACTATAGTCGGATTTCTGTTTTTTCTTGACCGTGTATAATTTGCTGTCAGCGTGTTTCAGGGCAATATCCATCGACTCCCGGTTATACTGCTTCATGGATGCAATACCGATGGAGCAGGACAGACGGTGATCTTCGGAAATATTCACCGTACTGCCGACCGCTGCTTCCACTTCCGCAATAAAATGATTGCTGCTCTCAATCTGACGGTAAATTTCCTTGGCAGCCTCAATACCCTCCTCCAGAGAATGGTCGGGAAGGATCATCAGGAATTCATCGCCGCCATAGCGGACGATATAGCCCTGGTCCCCTGCCACCCGCTCAAACAAGCGGGAAAAGGCTTTCAGCACCACATCTCCCACCGCATGACCGAAGGTATCGTTGCAGATTTTGAAATTGTCCAAATCCATATACAGCACCGTCGCGCAGACATCCTGCTTTTTGCCGCAACTCACCAGCGCCTCATAATCGTCCACCTGCTTGGCAAAGCCCTGACGATTGAGCAGTCCTGTCAGCAAATCGGTCACCGCACTCTGCTGCAGCTTTTTATTCATCTCGCTGATTTCATCTCTGGCCTTGAGACGATACAGCGTATCCGTCAGCTGCCGCAGGGCAAACTTGAAGATGGTGATATCGTTCCGGTCCAGGAATGTGATATAGTTTGTCATGTTGTCGTGCAGCTCGATGGCGGCAATCATATAGCCGGTCAGCTCATCATCCACAGAGAGGGGCACACAGCCATAGGATACGATTTTATTGACACCGAATAAAGAAACGACCTCTGACAATTCATAGAATTCCCGGTCATAGCGGGAGGTAGCAAATTCCTTTTTGTGCTTGGTGAGATAGCCGGTGATAGTTTCCAGCTGCTCGGAAGACACCTGCAGGTTGCCGCACTGATAGCGCACCACCGGCTGCTTGTCTGCAATTTCAACATAAAGAATGCTGTCAATGTTGTAGTTGTTCTGGATCGTGGCCATGGAGTTTTCAATAATATCCTCAATGGTGTAATTTTCCTTATTGATCAGTTCCTGCCAGGCAACCAGGAAATCAATACCCTTGGTTTTGTCAGCCAGCATCATCTCCATTTCACCCAGCTGCGCCAGCTCCTCCAGCTGATATTTGTTGATTTCCGTCAGCGGCAGAGGGATATGCTTGGTAATGAGGGACTGCTTGTGCATTCTGGCAAAAAGGATTTCTTCCTTATGCTTATAGCCCTTCCTGTTGCAGAATTCCATACATTCTTCCAGAATCTGCTTTGCCTTTTCCGGCAGTTGCTGCCGCTCATAGAGATCCGCCTGCTCCATGGCAAACATGGTATAGACGAAGAACTGCAGACCGTCCGAACGCAGCATGTGAAATTTTGCTTTGTCAAAGTATTCCTGGGCCAGATCAATCCGATCCGCCTTTTCCAGCAGACCGCAGTCAAAATAATAGAAGAACAGATCGTCATCCCACAGGAAATAATTCGGTTCTCCATCAGGATGGAGCACATGATGCAGCACCCGCTCCATTTTGTTCAGATAGAAATGGGCGTTGTAGTCAATTCCCATTTTATAGCTGCAATACGCCAGCATACCGTAAATTTTGGACATATTACAGATATTCATCCGGTATTTTTTAATAGAGCGCAGTATTTTGACAGTACACACCAGATGATGATAGGCCGTCTCAAAATTATCCGCCAGAATCGCATTGGTGGCCATATTATACAGCGTCTCGGCCACAAAATAGTACTGCTTTTGGGCATAGAAGATATTCAGCGCCTTATTAAAATAGTCATTGGCCAGTGTAAACTGTTCGCTGACAATCCGGTTGAAGCCAAGACCGTTATAGATATTAGCCTCCTCCACCGGGTTATTCTGCCGTTCGATAATTTCCAGGCATTTTTTGTAGTAATGATCCACAAAGCCGAAGCAGCCGTAGCCCTGTGCCATAAAGACGTTTTTTCGCCAGGCAGCAATAATCAGACGTTCGTTGCCCAGCTTGACAGCCAGTTCCATGGCCTGCTTGAAATATTTGGTTTCCTCCAGGGTTTTGCTGTCATTGATGTAGTTTTCCTTTTCATTGCCGCAGCCAAAAAACAGGATATGCGCCAGGTGGTTATAGGCATGGTAGCCCATGGCGGTTTTGGCAAAGGCGTCAATTTCCTCTCCCTCGAAGCGCTTGTCCCAGCGATAGGTATTGTTCCAGGAATCCAGCGAATAGATATAATACAGCATCCGGGAGCGGAAGAGATATTTTTCGGAGCCCATTTTCTGGGCAATTTTCAGGCATCTGTCACCGTTTTTCTTTGCAAGGCTCCGCTGCCCCTCGTAGCTTTCACACAGGGCCAGCAGATAGTAATACTGGAAGGAATACTTCAGGTTGGGATGCCGGGTATTGACATTTTTCAGCTTTTCGCACATAATCAGGGAATTGGTGATATTGCGGTCATACAAAGACGCATAGGCATAGAGCACATAAAACTTTGCCTTGTTTTTTGCGGAAATATTCACCTTTTCCGTAGTAATTTTATTGGACAGTATCTTGAGATAATACATAGCCTGCTTAATGGCTACTGTCTGGATCATATTGTCAATCAACACCAGATACTTCTGGAAATCCGCCATGGCCGGTTCAAAGCTTTCGGCAATATTGGTGTCCGTCTGAGCGTCCTGCACATTCCAATCCAGCATATAGTTGAGTTCTTCAATTCTGCGAACCAGAGCAGACCAGCGGTTGAGGGTATAGGCAGGCACCACAAAAGCCTCGTTATAGTTTGCCAGCAGGGATATATTGGTATAAGTCTTGGAAATAAATTCAAACAAAAAATTCAAGGTGGAATTTTCCGCTAAATGCAGACGGTTCAGTACTAAAAACAGCGTATGGTCCCTGGACACAAAGGCAAACAGCTTAGCCAGTGAATCCGCAAACTGTTTCAGCTCATATTCTGTTTCTACGACAATCATATCCTCGGTTCGCTTGCACTTTCCTGTCATGATATAGGTTTCAAAGACAGACCGGGCCAGATAATAAACCCCCGCCTTTTCCAGGAATTCCATCACCGGCATATTGTAGTAAAATCTGAAATAAATCTGTTTGATCCAACCAAGGAACGGTTCATACGCCTCCTGCATTCTGGCGGCAGAAAATTCATGATAAAGCAGAATGATACGGCTGCTGCTGTGAGAAACCGCCTCCTGAATATCCTCAATAGGAACATTGAGAGTATTATAGTGCTTGACAAACAGGATGCTGCTATGCTTCTGCTCCAGACCATGAATAATGGAATCTACGATTTTTTTGGTATAAAGCTGGGAATAGGACTCCATAATGCCACCTCCTGTGGATCAATAAACATACATGTACATATTCTATCATAATCCGGACGCTACATCAAATTCTTTATTGTTAATTTTATTTGTCTAAATTATTAACGAATTGTTTTCTTCCTGATAACCGTCCTCTTCCCGCCTGTTTCAGCACAAAAACAATGAAGCCGCGATCCGTTTCCGCTCTGGGCAAGAGATTATTCTGAGGCAGTTACCTCATCCTATCCGCCGCAAAAAGCATTCTTTCTGCGGCGGGCTTCTCTTTTGACAGATCAGAAAACGCATCGGGCTTCATCGGCATTCATCCGAGGGAATGATTTCAGTTAAGCAATCCTGCCTCGCGAAGATTTTCCAGATGCTCCTCGTTGGTCTTGGCGTAATAAGCCACTGCCGGGGAATCTTCGGTGGCAGACTTATGGCAGAAGTAGTAATACTCCGTTGGCTCAACCGTCAGTGCCGCCTTGATCGCCTCTTCGCCGGGATTACAGATCGGACCGGCAGGCAGGTTTTCTATGTTGTAGGTATTGTAATACTTGGAATAAGCAGACTTTTTCTCTTTGGACATTTCCTCCAGATACAGCACCGTAGAGTCCAGCTGCAGCTTCAGAAAGCCGCCCTCCCCGTTAGAATTGATACCACCGGTTTTTTGGGTTGCCAGACGGTTATGCAAAATAGCGGAAATCATGTACATATCCTCCTTATCTGCTGCTTCCGCCTGAATCAGTGAGGCCAGTGTCAGCACATCCTCCACGGGCATTCCGATCTCTTCCGCCTGCTTGGCGATCGTAGTCTTATTTTCAAAGCCGTTGAATCTTCTCTTGGTGCCGTATACCTTGCGTCGGTAGTTGGCAAGGAATTTTTCAATAACGTTATCCACCTTTTCTCCCACATAGAAATCGTATGTATCCGGGAACAGGTAGCCCTCCAGCTTATAGCACCGTTTGCCGGTATTCTTGATTGATCCGATAAAGTCATATTCATCAAAGTGGGAAGAATTACAGGCCTCCAGGAATTCTTCCTCGTCACAGACCTTGTTCTTATCCAGCAATTTCGCATACTGACGCAGGGTCATACCCTCTGTAAACTGCAGTCTGACCACATCGGTACGGTTCATATCGGACTGCATATAATTAATCAACGCCTGATAGTCCTTATTGGTAGCAATTTCAAAGGTTCCCTGGGTAAAACCGCCGGTCGCCTTTGTCAGTTTGGCATACAGCTTGAAGGACCATTTATTATTGATGACATGGTTCTCATAGAGAATATCGGTAATGGTATCAATATCCGCATCCTTGGGAATGGTAATGGTCACAGCACCTCTGTTTTCACGGCCAACTCCCAGCAGATCATTGACGCCGACCATCACAAATTCCCCGATCATCACAGACAGGAACAGCAGCATGGAAATCCAGACCAGACGGAAAACAATCCTGTTTTTCTTGGCTTTTTTGCGGCGGCGTTTCCGGTCAATCCGCTTTGCTTTGCGCAGACTCCTTTTATCCACGGAATTCACGGCTTTTTCCGTCGGGGAGCTGAAGCTGTTGATTTCCTCTGAAGAAGAAATTACCTCTTCCACAGGCTCCTGCGCCGGATCTGGAAGCTCTCCTGAGGGAAGCATCTCCGGATTTTCTCCCGCAGAAGAGATGTCACTGTTCAAGCCCGCAGGAAGCTCCTCCGGATCGGAAATATTCAATTTGAAATTTGCAATTTTTTCCTGTCTTTTTCTTTCAAGCTCCTCACTCATCAGAGAAAGACCTCCTTTGATTCAGGGGTTTTGATTTTTCTGAAAAACCGATCCGTCACCAGCAGATCCACAGGCTTATCGTATCTGCCCTTAGGCAGGTTCCAGCGCATACAGTCACTGTAGCAAATGCCTACCGTAACACCGGCATAATTCGCCAAAAAACGGTCGTAATAGCCTTTTCCGTAGCCAAGACGATAGCCATGGCTGTCAAAGGACATCCCCGGAACCACACAAAGGGTTTTCTCACCGTTTCCGGTAAAGGGTCTGCACCGGGAGGGAATCGGCTCCAGCACTCCAAAGCTGCTTTTTTCCAGCTGGTCCATATTGGTAATATAGTAAAACTCCATGCGGGTGGTGCCGTCCACACACCGCGGCACGGCCACCTGCTTACCGTCCTGCAGAGCCTGACGGATCAGACGAAGCGTATCCGTTTCCAGAGATTTAGAAACATAGGTCAGCAGGGTGCGGGTTTTCCGATACTGGTAAAGGGTCAGAATCCGCTGAAATATTGCCTCGTCCCGTTCTTGCTTCTGCTGTGGGGTATAGTTCCTGCGAATTTCCTTGAAAACTTCACGGAGACGGTTTTTTTCTTCCTTAAGGTTCCTGATCATCGGCATTGCAGTGATGTCCTGACCTTTTCGGCGGTCTCACTTCCCCGGAACATTCTCAGCAGCGTCAGGGCAAATTCCAGAGAAACGCCCATTCCCTTGGCCGTCACCGTTTTGCCGTCACAGCAAACCGCTTTTTCCGACAGAACCGCCCCCAACAGCTCCGTTTCGAAGGACGGGAAGCAGACAGCCTCCTTCCCCTGCAGCAAACCGGCGTGACCCAATACAGAGGGTGCCGCACAGATTGCACCGATCACCAGATCCTTCTCGGCGGCATAGCGAATCGCCCGCTGAACGGTTTCGCATTTTTCCAGATTCAAGGTACCAGGCATTCCTCCCGGCAGAATCACACCCTCTACTTCAGAAAAATCCACCAGATCCACATCGCTGATATCGGCCGTTACCGGAATCCCATGGGAGCCCTGGATCATCCGGCCGCCCACTCCCACTGTCATCACCTTGACACCGCCCCGGCGAAGTACATCCACGGGGGTCAGTGCTTCGATTTCTTCAAATCCGTTTGCCAAAAACAACACTACCATTTTTTTGTCCTCCGTTTTCCTCATCTGCTTTTCAGCGTTATCATCTGCTAATCATCTACTATCATTAAACCGCAAATAGCCTCCAATGTCAACCTTCCGCAACATTTTTTCACGGAAATCAACTTTCTTCTTCGAAATATCGGGACTCTGTCCCAAACACTGCCGCGGAAACCTTTTCCAAAAAAACTTGTGTTTTTTCCATCAAAGAACAACAGAATACTTTGCAAATTTCGTTTTAGGCTGAGAAGCACCGACCGAGCCGACAGGCGATACCACCCGGGGCGAAGCCACCAACTTATCTTGCTCCCTTCACAGCAGCGCAAGCTGCTGGAAAATGTATCTCACTAAACGATAAAACGGGATGTGAAACGAATTTGTCAGATTGCCTGCGGTGGGCACCCCCGCCCGAACTTCTTCGGTTTAAACTCGTTCCAAATTCCTTTCACACGCATTTCCGTCGAATGTCTGACCATTACCTCGTTATATCGCCGTTTTTCAGCCGGGCTGTCCTTTTGCGAATGATGAAAATCGTTGTATTTACCACCAACAGCACACCCACAAACAGAATCGCCGTCAGAGGATTGTCGGCATCCTCCTGCCGGGACGAACGGGTATCCGTCGGCGACTGACCGGATCTTTCTGAGGATTCCCCGGAAGAAAGTGAGCTTTCCGGGACGGAAGCTTCCTCCTGAGAGGACTCCTCCATAGAATACTCCCCTTCAAAGGTTACCTCACACTTTTTTTGAAAATTCAGCCGGTTCAGATTGATATCCACCAGAAAAACCGATGAGGAAAGGGTGTAATCCGTCCCGTGGCCGGTGATCCGGGCGTAATAATAATCCGGCTCCAGACGTTCAAATCGAGCGCTGCCTGTTTTGTCGGAAACAGCGGATTTTCCGCCGATGGTCACACGAATTCCCTCAGCAGGTCTGCCGTTCTGGTCGGCAAAGAGAAATTCTGCCGTTCCGTATTCCAGGGTGTCCGCTGTCAGAACATCGGACATATTATAAGCACCGTCCGATGCCTTGAAAGCGATGGTATTTTCATTGCTGGGGCTGCTCCAGGAGGAAGTTCTGACCAGCAGCTTCCGCAACTCCCGGCGCAGGTTGCTGATATCATATAAAAATGTCTCGGAACCGTCCTCATTGGCGTTCTTTTTCAGCAATACATAAGCATCCTCTGAAATGTAACCGGCCTTGACAAACTCGTCCAGCGCATCAATATGGTGGAATACATTATTTTTTTCATCATAGGCAGTGGCATACAGTACAAAGGTACGAATGCCGCTTTTGTCAGATGCAGTCAGTTCCAGATAAGTAGTGCCGTTCAGATGATAGGTTCTGGCTTTGACGTCTTTGGGCTTTTCGTTGTCCACATCAAAGAGACAGGCGCACCGGAACGGCTCTGTCAGACCGCCTCCGACTTTGACAGCTCTGGCGGAAACCTCATAACGATAGGTTCCTGCCGACAATCCGGCAAAAAACTGCTGGAGCTTCTGACAGCGTCCGATCATCATTTCAAAGGGCAAACGGGAAGCGCTTCTGCCAGAGGGAATTGCTCCGTAGTTTTCTGAATACAGGGTCTTCCCCTTCAGGTCCTGAACGGAAACGGTAAAATCAACCACATTCCGCAGCAGATAAAAATCCGGCAGCATTACGGCGCTGCTGTAGCTGCTGTCCTCCAACTCATCCTGCAGCGCATTTTTTGAAAACAGATAATGCCCGTTCTGCGACATCAGACGGCAGGATTCATAGTGATCGTTTTTGAATGCCACCGCCAGCCAACCGTTTTCGTAGTCTGAAATGCTGGCCGTCTGTTCATTGACGGTATGGTCGAAGGGAGACAGTTCCTCTGTCAGCCCATAAAAGCCGGAAACCGGAAGGTTCATGGTTTCTTTGCCCTCCTGCTCCGTCAGAAAAACATACCCGTCCAAATAAAATCCGGCAGGGAACAGCTTGCTTTTTTCCGTCATAGCCTGTTGATTCACCGTCATTCTGACCATGACCACCTGATTTTCCCCGGAGCGGAGTGTGACGCTGTCCACCGGTTCTCCCTTTACCAGGAATTCCGTGGTAATATGCTCATACAGGGATTCCGGCTGCAGGGTATTCCGGACAGTCCCCCCTTCTTCCTCCCGAGCGCAATCCGTCTGCCACACAGCAGACAACCGGTAGGTCACCGGTTCCTCTCCAAAATGAACAATCTTGAACTGGAAGGCGTATTCCTGAGGGGTGCCCTCTCCCAGACAGATTCCCTCCGTCTGTCCTCCTTCTGCCACCAGATAGGAACCTGCTGTCAGGGCGTTGGAAAGATTGACCATTCCAAATCCCTGCTGACGGGGAGACTCATAGAGCGGACCCTGTTCCTTCTCACGGGTCCCGTCAGACACATACTCCAGGGGAGAACCGTGACTCAGCAAAACAGCCTGTGTGATTTCACAAATCTGTCGGGACGAACGTCCAGACAGACTTCTGGTACCGTCCAGGTACTGTTTAACCAGTGCATAAGCACCTGAAATGCAAGGTGCCGCTGCGGAGGTACCGGTAAAATAACCTTCCCCGGCATCTTCTCCGGCTGTATAAACCTCCTGTCCCGGGGCAATCAGGCGGCTGCCGACAGAAAGCTCCTCTCCGCCGCTGTAAGCCGTAAAACCAGACACCCTGACAGGATTTTTCTTTTCAAACGCCTCTCCCACGGCATCAATCCGACATAAGCCCTCTGGCTGCTCCACCAGAATATCATAGAAATTCTCCTCCAGCCGGATCAGCACCGCTTTTTCCGCATAGTTACTGCTGATTTCCGGTATTTCATCCGTATTCATCAGTGCCACAGCTGCCGCTCCCTTCCGGAAGGCTTCCTCGCAGGCCGACTTCAGGTTCCGGGTACCCGCTCCGTTCAGAATGATCAGGCGTTCCTTCAGTTCCTTGCCCAAAAACGGATTATTGACGGTCAGGGTATCAAAATAGAGATATCGATGACCCGTCTCTGGTTTTTCCTCATGGGAAGCTTCTTCCTTTGAAGTTTCCTCCTGAAGCTCTGTCCGGCTATCCCCGGAAAGTGAAGATTCCTGCGGCAGGCTGCTTTCCGGCGCAGATTCTTCCGATGAAGAATCCCCTGCTGCTTCTTCTGATGTTTCCTCTGATCCTTGCTCTGACGTCTCCTTCGGGGGCTGTTCCGGTTCGGGCATTTGTTTCCGCAGCGTCAGGGGAGTAAGGTCCTTATAATAGATACGGGTTCCGTTGATTTCAAAATATTGTTTTACGGTCACCAGATGATCGGCAGCACCGGCACTCAGAACACCTTCTGCCAGGGACAGCCGGTTGGGTGCGGCATAAAAGATATCCTCCGCGGAGATCTTCCCCTCTTTATCCGCGCCCTGCGGTCCGTTATTGCCGGCAGCGCAGACAAAGCAGATGCCGATTTGCTGCATTTTAACAACAGACTCCAAATAAAGATCCTCATTGCGGCAGGATTCATAGGTACCGCAGCTCAGGTTAACCACATCAACCCCCAGCTTGACCGCATCATCCAGGGCTGCCAGTGCAGCATCGGTGCGAACCAGAATTCTTCCGTCCTCGCTGCGGGAATCGGCGATTTTCATCAGCACCAGCTGAGCATCCCAGGCGATGCCGCGATAGGAAATCGTACTATCCTGAGCAGTACAGCCTGCTGCTATGGCAGCCGCCGGGGTTCCGTGGAAAAGGCCCTCGTCCCGAAGATCGGTATCATTGCCGGCGTAATCATACGCAAAGGCTATTTTACGATTGACATAAACACCATTGGCTCCGACCGATGTCTGGAACCCGATTTTTCCATACAGGGCAGAAAGCTCCTCCTGTGTCAGAGCAACTGACGAAGGCATCTGACCAAAAAAAGGATGGAAAACTTCAAATTCACTGTCCAGCACAGCGATCAGCATTTTTCTGCCGCCATCAGCAGATTCTTCCTCTCTGTCGTCATGAATCAGGGTACGATAAGTTTCTGTCAGCAATCGGCGGTTGAGTCCCTCACCGGAGGCATCCTGCTCCTCCTCGTTGGATTCGTCACTGGCAGATTTTTTCTCCGGAAGACTTTCTTCCAACGGCGCCTCGTCAGTTTCTGCCGTCATCGGGAAAATACCTGTTTCCTCCTGCTCCATAAAGACAATATCGTCATAGAGCACCTCAGCGGAAGCGATCCCGTTAATTTTTTCCAACGATGCCTTGGCGTTGAGAGGTGCCCTTACCGTAATGGCATTCCAAAGGGCAGAAAAGGTTCTGCTGCCGGAGAGATCCGCCTTGGGCACCAGCTTCCGGATACTGGTTCTGGCCACAGCCTGGCTTTTGACGATGGCATCACAGCGAGTCCTTCCGGCATCGGAAAGTAGGTAGCTCCGCACATTGGGATAACCGCCGGATTCTATAACGGCATCGATCACAGACTTTTCATTAAGCCTGACAAAAAACGTCACCTGCTCCGTATCGGATTGGGGAAGCACCACTTTTTTATCGGTATCCTTTTCGGTTTTTTTAATTACTCGCTGTTGAGGCTTTGAAACGCTTTCCTCAGCGGGAAGCTCCGGTGCCGGGCTATGCAGATGAAGTACCGGAACAATAATAACGGTTGCCATCAGCGCAACGGCAAGGACAGCAAGCCAGATTCCCTTTTTCATTTTCTGTCTCCTTTTATTTCACCGGAACAGGATGTTTCCTTCATTTCCGTCAACATCCGAAATCAGTCGTTTCCTCTACAAAACCTCTCTGAAACCAGGAACCTCTGTCACCCGTCCACCGGTTTCAGCATATTCCTTATTTTATCATGTTCCTCTCCCAAAGTCAATCCAGCGGCCCGTAACCATAACCGCTCACGGAAATCAACTTTCTTCTCCGGAATATTGGGACTCTGTCCCAAACCCTGCCGGGGAAAACCCTTTTTTGAAAAAAAGGGTTATT
>CACYCV010000120.1 GCA_902772955.1 uncultured Ruminococcus sp. | reverse complement strand
CCACCCCACACGACGCTAACGCGCCGCTTTGGGGTGGTTGTGTTATGACCGGGCATTTTCCCCAGAATTATTTTACACTAACCACCCAACGGAAATCAACTTTCTACTCCGGAATATTGGGACTCTGTCCCAAAGCCTGCCGGGGAAACCCTTTCCCAAAAAAACTTGTGTTTTTTACATTAAAGAAGAACAGAAAAAAGGGTAACATTTTAAAAATTGATTTTCCTGTTCCACACCCACTACCCACAAAAATCAATTTTGCCCGACCAATCCTGGAGCTTTGCACCAACCCCACCAAGGGACTTCTCGTTCCTTGAAACCCTCGGCAGAGACACAGTTCCTGCACCCGATGTCTGAATGATGATGAAATAACCGGAAGACCACTTTACAAGCCTCTCCTGACAAGGGGAGCGCGAAGTGACAGAGGGGGTTATAAAGCAAACGCACTTCACTAAACGATAAACCTGGATGTGTTGTGCATTTGTCAAGTCGTCCCGTGCGGTCGCACACTCCGGGCAGAGTGCGACATACCATCGGGGCTTTGCCTCTAACCCCAGCACGTAAACCCGCGGGACGGTGCGCGCCGGAACGGAAAACCAATAAAAAACCGCAAAGCTTCATGCTTTACGGTTTCAGATTATGATATCGCCACGGCAGCAGCTTCCAGCGAATGATTTTTTTTCTCAACTCCGGCGAGGTATGATGGGAAATTTTCAGCAGCTCATTATATCCCTTCTGTTTCAGCGTCTTTTTGATGACAGAATGGGAAAAACCCTCTTTCAGAAGAATATCAATAACGGAAATCACCACCGACGGCAGCTTCTGGTATTCAAACCGTTCCGCCAGCACATGATGATCCTTCCGCTGCAGCTTCATGGTTTCGTAAACCTTCAGCATGGCTTCGATTCGTTCGTAGCAGTTGATATTCTCTGCCGGAGCATCCTTTTGGAAACCGCTGTCAGCATCCCGTTCCGGTCTGACATCCGAACAGGCAATTTTCGGGTCATGCAGCAGGATATTATAGATAAAGGCTTCAATGTTGCCATAATAGCAGTTTTCGTAGAATTTGATATGATGCTCCAGCAAATAATCCCGTTTCAGAAGCACGGCTGCAAAATCGAAATATACCTGCGAATCCATCAGGTCTTCCAGTAGTTCCTCCGGATCCACACTGCTCCGGTCCGCTTCCGGATTCTTCTGGCCTCCGGAACGGGAGGAAACGGACAGAACCACATCGGCCCCTTCCGCTTCCGCAGCCGCAAAGAAACCGGGAATATAGTGCCTATAAAACCGATTTGGGTAAACAAAGCCAAGATATTTTCCGTCCGCCTGATAGATGCCGGCATTCAGCGCGGCACTCAGACCGTCTCCACCGCTGCGGATCACACAACCCTTCAGATGGTGCTTTTTGATCGTCTCCAGTGCCTGCAGTAAGCTGACATCGGCAGAATTCATATCTACCACCACAATTTCGGCATCCAGACCGGACAGCTCCTCGGCCAGACTCTCAATCAGACCTGACAGGGACGTTTGCAGATTTTTGAAAGGAACAATCACCGAAATATCCGTACTTGCCATATTCTTCTCTCCTTCGAACGACACCCCCGTCCCGCCGGAAAACGGAAGGCAACGGTGTTTCAGCTTCTTCCGGAGGTCACTGACAACCTTACTTTTCTGCCGGCAGCGGACTTTCCGCCCGGGCAGTGATACGGATCTGTCAGTACTATCCTCATATTACTTTTATTATAACATAGAATATCCGAAAACAAAAAACGATTTTTTCTGAAATTTCGAGGGATTTTTAAACCGATTTTGTGCAATTTAACAAGAGCAGCAAATTTTCCATCCCGATAGTCCGGAAAGGAGAATCTGCTGCTCCGTTTTCATTCATGATTGGGAAATCTCCTGCTTCAGACACCGATCTTTTCACGGATCAGGTCTGCGGTTTCGTTGGCGAGCCTGGTAATCAGCTGCTTATCCAGTCCCTCCAGCATCACTCTGACCAGAGGCTCTGTACCGGAAAGGCGCACCAGAATTCTTCCGTCCTCACCCAAGCGTTTCTTGACCTCTTCGATTTTGCTCTTTATTGCGGAATTGGTAAAGAAATGCAGCTTTCCCTCATTCGTAACCCTGATATTGATCAGTACCTGAGGATAACGGGTCATCAGGGTAGCCATACTGGAAAGCTGAGCCTGACGGCGGTTGACAAGACTCAGCAGCTGGGCAGCCGTGAGCTGACCGTCACCGGTGGTGGCATAATCCAGAAAAATCACATGGCCGGACTGCTCGCCGCCGAAGTTGTAGCCCTCCCGCAGCATTGTTTCCAGCACATAGCGGTCACCCACATCGGTAGAGACAAAATGCAGACCGTTATCATGGCAGAAGCGGCTGAACCCCATATTGGACATCACCGTACCCACGGCCACATTTTTGCTCAGCTTATTGCGGCTGGCCAGATCCAGTGCACAGATGGCCATGATGAAATCGCCATCGATCACATTGCCCTTTTCATCCACTGCCAGGCAGCGGTCGGCATCTCCGTCAAAGGCCACACCGGCCTGCAAGGAATGCTCCACCACATAGCGCTGCAGATTTTCCAGATGGGTTGAACCACAGTGATCGTTGATATTGGTTCCGTCAGGGCTATCGGCCAGCATTTCACATTCCGCCCCCAAACGGGTAAACAGCTGCTGTGCCGTACCGGAGGCAGATCCATTGGAGCAGTCAATGGCAATCCTCATACCGTCCAGACGATAGGGGACCGTTTCAATAATATGGTTGATATAATCCTCTTTTGCATTTTCGGCACGGCTGACACGGCCAAGCCCGTTTCCGAAGGGAGCATAATAAGGCTTCGCCTTGTCAATGACAATCGACTCGATTTCCTCCTCCAGTGCATCCGGCAGCTTATAGCCGTCACTGGAGAAGATTTTGATACCGTTGTATTCAAAGGGATTGTGGGAGGCAGAAATCATAATACCGGCATCTGCCTGATACTTGCGGATCAGAAAAGCCACCGCCGGTGTCGGCACAGCTCCCAGCAGTACAACATTGGCTCCCACAGAGCAAAGACCGGCAATCAGTGCCCCCTCCAGCATATAGGAGGACAGGCGGGTATCCTTGCCGATCAGTACCTTGGGATGCTTGTTTTCTCCGCTTTCCGTCAGCACCATGGCAGCAGCTCTGCCGATATTCATAGCCAGCTCACAGGTCAGCTCCGTATTGGCAATTCCTCGTGCGCCGTCCGTTCCGAACAATCTTCCCATGACAATTCTCCTTTTTCATTGATTCTGATGATGGTTATGAACGGCAGCAGATAAATATGCCGTTCCTGCGGCATTATCTGCCGAAAAAGCCGGTTCCGCAAAGCGGGCATCAAATCTTCCGGACAAGGACGTCCGCATCAGGCGGTTGGACATAACGCCTCCCGAAAACAGTACAGGCTTTTCTCCGTATTCTGCCGTCAGCGCTTCTCCCATGGCCATCAGGGTTTTTTCAATATACAAAAAGCACAAAGCGGCGGTTGCTTCCCGGGAACCGCCATGTTCATAATATCTGCGGCAGGCGTTTTCAACCCCTGACAGACAGCAGTCACAGCCCTTGAGGGTTGCCCTTGCCCGCAGGGGTTCCGTATTGGCTGCCGCTAACTTTTCCAGCGCAGGACCACAGGGAAAATCCAGCCCCAGCATAACACCGATGCGATCAATCAGCTGACCTGCATGAAGGTCCAGCGTCCCTGCCACCAATCTGACGGAAAACGGCGCTTCCTGCTCCGGTGTCACCAGAACCGCTTCGGTAGTTCCTCCCGACACATGGAAGGCAAAAAACGGTTTTCCCAGCCAATCCCGGCACCCGGCAGAAAAAAGCGCCGCAGCGATATGGCCGCTCTGGTGAGAAAAGGGATACAGCGGCACCCTCAGTGCAGCAGACAACGACCTGGCAGTGCCGTGTCCCACGGTAAAGCAGGGCATATAGGAGCCTTCCGCGTCCCTTGGCCGGACAGATACACCGATGGCAGCAATTTCCTCTTCGGTTTCCCCCAGCAGTTCTTCCAGCAGGGAAGGAAGCTGACGGGTATGATGAAAAACCGCATCACTCTGCCGCAGGCCGCATTTTCCGCTTGCGACGGGCAGCAGTTGCTTTTTCTGCCGGATGCTGTCCGTCGCGGGATCATAAAGTGCCGCGGAGGTGGTATAGTTACTGGTATCAATCCCAAGAAAGACGGACATCAGGCTTCACCGCTTTTCTCCAGCTTTTTAGCCACTGCTCCCAGCACTCCGTTGACAAACGCGCTGTCCTCGGAGGAGGCATAGCTTTTGGCCAGCTCCACCGCTTCGTTGATAGAAACGCTTGCCGGCACACTGTCGAGATAAAGCATTTCAAAAATCGCAATTCGCAGAATGGTCAGAGAAATCCTGGAAATTCTGCTTTTTTTCCAGCCTTTGAGATTTTCTTCAATCAGGAGGTCAATTTCCGGCAGATGTGCCTCCACACCGTTGACAACTTCACGGGCATAGTCGCTGATTTCCGTATCGCGGGCATTGCGGGCATCTTCAAATGCATCTTCTGCACTATCGTCACGGAACTGCCGTTCAAAGACAAAATCCAATGCCTGCTGCCGTTCCTCCCGGCGGGTGAGGGTCTTTTTCTCCTTACTGTTTGATTGATCCATTTCGATTTCTCCTCACTGTTATGGTTTCAGAAGTGCCTTATGGAATACTTTCTTACCTTTTTTGATAATGACATAGCCCTTTTCAAAGGCATCCGTAGATATTTCAGCTTTGAGATCGGTAATCTTTTCATCATCCACCGAGATACCTCCCTGCTGAATCAGACGTCTTGCCTCGGCCTTGGAGGGCGCCAGCTTTGCTGCCGCCAGCAGGTCAATCAATCCGATTTTACCGTCCGTAAAGAGGGACGCATCCAGTTCGGTAGAGGGCATATTATCGGTATCCGATTTACTGGAGAACAGCGCTCTGGCCCCCTCCAGTGCCTTTTGTGCTTCTTCCTCTCCATGTACCAGTTTTGTCAGCTCAAAAGCAAGCAGCTCCTTTGCCTGGTTGAGCTGACTTCCCTCGAAGGCTTCCATCCGACGGATTTCCTCCATGGGAACGAAGGTCAGCATTTTAAGGCATTTAATAACATCGCTGTCAGCCACATTTCTCCAATACTGGAAGAAGTCAAAGGGACTGGTCTTTTCGGCATCCAGCCACACAGCGCCCTTTTCTGTCTTTCCCATTTTTTTGCCTTCGGAATTCAGCAGCAGATTAATGGTCATGGCATAGGCGTCCTTGCCCAGTTTTCTGCGAATCAGTTCCGTACCGCCCAGCATATTGCTCCACTGATCGTCACCGCCGAACTGGAGATTGCATCCGTAGCGCTGATAGAGGGATAAAAAGTCATAGCTCTGCATAATCATGTAGTTGAATTCCAGGAAGCTCAGACCGCGTTCCATTCGCTGCTTATAGCATTCTGCCGTCAACATCCTGTTCACGCTGAAGCAGGCGCCCACATCCCGCAGCAGTTCTACATAGTTCAGCTTCAGCAGCCAGTCCGCATTATTGACCATCATGGCCTTGCCTTCGGAAAAGTCGATAAAACGGCTCATCTGCTTTTTAAAGCATTCACAGTTATGCTGGATGGTTTCCTGGGTCATCATTTTTCTCATGTCGGTTTTTCCGGAGGGATCTCCGATCATCGCCGTACCACCGCCGATCAGTGCAATCGGTCGGTTACCGGCCATCTGAAGACGCTTCATCAGACAAAGCGCCATAAAATGTCCCACATGAAGACTGTCAGCAGTGGGGTCAAAGCCAATATAGAATACAGCTTTTCCACTATTGACCAGTTCCTTGATTTCCTCCTCATCCGTCATCTGGGCAATAAGCCCGCGTTCCTGTAATTCTTCAAATACTCCCATTTCAGATGTTCCTTTCTTTTTTCGGGGACAAAAAAGCCCCCTGTAGCATTACAGAGGGCGATAAAAACCGCGGTACCACCTCAATTTACCGCCAAAACAGCGGCCTTATGGGCTGCAGACACAGCCTCGCACGATAACGTGTGCCAAACGGTCAGACTTGTGTCTCTGTACCTGTTCGAAGCAGAACATGTTCAAAGACTTTTTGGTTCTGACGGCTCAAAGATGTATTTCACCCGGCGCCGACAGATCCTTACACCCACCGGATCCTCTCTGAAGACGACTTTTCGGATTACTTTTTCTTATCATCGCCGATATTCTATTAATAGTATATCTACTTTTCCTCAGTTTGTCAACACCAGCGCGGCGGTACGTGACCGCACAGGACGTGTTCGCGTGCGCGTGACCGCGCGGGACGATTCGCGCCTTGCTCCACTCCGTTCCGCTCGGTTGTGCCGT
>CACYCV010000119.1 GCA_902772955.1 uncultured Ruminococcus sp. | reverse complement strand
GTCAAGGGGGACTTTTGCGGAAAAGTCCCCCTTGACAATCCCCGAAAACGAATTTTTTCCGTTATTAGTTTCACGGATTCAGGTATAATTGAATAATCGTATGAAATCAAGTTTCTGAGACATTTTTTTGAATTCAAACTAAAAAAAGCCTGCCCGACGAGATCAACCCTGTCCGGCAGGCTTTGCAAAACAATGACAGAAGAAGAAATGGTTAGTCACCAATTTCCTCGGTACGATAAATAAACTTGACCTGACCACCCATATCATCGGAGATGCCTGCAAAATTTCTGTATTTTTTCGATACCTCTATGGTTGCCTTCAAACGTTCTACCAGTCCGGCAAGGTCTCCGTCAACCGCTTCAATGATTTTCTGGATGCCCTTTTCGTTGAATTCCTTCAGACCCTCTGAAAGCTTCAGAGAACCGTCACGAAGCTGGGTCACGCCGTCAACCAGGGAGGGAACTCCGTTTTTCAGTGTGAGAATTCCGTCATACAGCTGACCGGCACCGTCAGAGAGCGAAGCGGTCCCTTCTTTGAGCTGTCCGGCACCGGATTTCAGTTCTCTGGCTCCGCCTGCTGCCTGGGCAACCCCGCCGGTGTAACTCTGCAGACCAACATAGAAGGTGTTGTAGCTGTCCAGAGACGTTTTGAGGGCAACAACCTTCTTGACACCCTCGGAAGCGCCGGCCAGCTTTGCCTGCACCTCATCTCCCGCCATGGCATCCGTGATTGCCTTCTGAACCTGTTCCTCTGTTGTTTGTGCGATAATCTTCTGAATATCCGCAGCGTTCAGTTTTTCAGAAGTCTTTTCCGCAATAATATCCTTTACTGCCCTGCTTTCCATCTGTTCCTTCGTTTTGGAAGAAAGCACGGCCTTGACGGCATCGGAGGCCATCTGTGCATCCGTATTCTGCGAGACAGTCTGCCTGACGGTGTCCGACTGCATCTGCGCCTGGGTCTGAGCAGCAATGGTTGTTTTCACCGTATCCGAACCCATCTGAGCCGTCACATTCTGTTCAATCATCTGCCTGACTGCATCTGTCTGCATCTGGGCATTAATGGCCGCTATCACGGCAGCCTGGGTATTCTGATCCACCAGTCCCGCCGCCACTGCCTGATCATAGGAGGCCTTATCCATGCCGGCTGCTGCGCTGATGACCTGCTCGGCAATACCCCCGCGGACAGCTTCCGTAACCTGGGTGGTAACGCCTGCTCTGACAGCCTCGGTTACCTTGGCGGCTACTGTATCCTGCACGGCTGCGGTCACCTTTGCTTCCACCTCCGAACGGACAGCCGCAGTCACCTTCTTTTCAACCTCTGCCTGAACAGCCTCCTTCACACCGGCCTCCACCTGTGCTTTGACTGCCGCTGTCACCTGTTCCTTGATGTAATCCCGCTTGGCTTCAACGGCATCGGTAACGGTCTGGAGTGCCTTGGCATAAACCTTGTCTTTATCCAGGGAATCTATCACACCGTTGAGAACGGACGCATAATTGTCAATGGTCATATTGGGAACATCCAGTCCTGCCGCCATCAGCTGGGTCCTGGCCGTTGCCAGCAGAGATTCAAATACTTGTCTGGCACCTCCGTTCAGATTGTCGTTATTCGCAGCTAAGGTATCCAGTCCCTCTGAAAGCTGCGCCGCACCGTCACGAAGCTCACCGGCTCCGCTGTCAAGCTTAGCGGCACCGTTTTTGAGAGATTCGGCACCGACAGCCAGCTTGTTAATACCCTCAACCAGCTCACCTGACTTGTCAAGAAGGGTACACAAACCGTCATAAAGCTGGGATGAACCGTCGATCAGCTTTTTCATGCCGTCAGAAAGCTCTCCCAGAGATCCCTCCAGATCACCGAAGCTGTCCATTTTAATCGGTTTTATCTGGTTGAACAGTTCGTTGGTGGCAACGGTCACCGTCATGCCGAGAGAGAAATCCTTGACATCGGCTGTAATTTCAATATAATCCGGAATTTCAAAGGTTTTTCTGTCAATACCAAGATCCTCCTGGAGTCCGGGGAAAGCCACGCCGGCCACAACGGTCCGCAGTCCGTCATTGATGAGCTTTCCGTTGGAGACCTCCACATTCCTGAAGGTGTCATTATCCAGCATCATGCCGGTCAGCATAGCAAAGGGAACATAGATTTTTTCTTCCTTGCCGTTGATGGTCACCGTTTCATACTGCTTGTTTTCGTAGTCATAGCGGATGGTCACCCTTCCGCTCTTGCCCTTGAGTTCCTCGGGAGAAATCCTTTTGCCGTCCAGCGTATAGCTGACCTTCAAGGCAACCGGAAGCTCCTTGTCGATATTTCCCTGATAGTAAATATCATTGCCCTCTGCGTCCCACACACGTCCTCCGCTGCCGTTTTCGGTAAAGGATTCGTTCCCCTTGACATTGACCACATTTTCCAGGGCAGTGCTGTCACCGATTGTTTTTTCACCAAGCATATTGCTGATCCAGTCGCTGACAATAATCTTTTTGACGGAGCCGTCTGCACCGGCAATGACATACACCGTCTCATCCTTGGAATTTTGTCTGACCTCGTCGGAATTGTCGGAAACGGCCACCGCATCCGGCTGTTTTTCCTCCGGATCGTTCTGTGCAGAAGACAGAGCCGCCACGCCCACTGCTCCCGCTGCAAGAACGGTGCAAAGACTCAGCGCAATTACCTTCAAAATATTACTTTTCATCGGAAATGACCTCCGCTTTTAATTTTTTAGTATTGATGTGCATCATGCCCAGGGTCGTTTTGCAGATCAGCTTATCAAAAAGCATGAACATGGCGGGAAGAACCAGAATTACCATCACCATACTGATCACAGCGCCTCTGGCAAGAAGCATACACAGGGAGCTGACAATATCCAGCTTGGAATAGAGAGCAACACCGAAGGTTGCCGCAAACAGTCCCATACCGGACACGATGATCGACGGAATGGAGGTGGAAAGCGCGGTAATAATTGCAGGACGCTTATCGGCACCGTTGATACGCTCCGTTTTGTATCGGGTCGTCATCAGGATAGCGTAGTCAACGGTAGCTCCCAGCTGGATCGTACTGATACAGATCGGGGCAATAAACGGCAGATTCTGACCGAAATAGTGAGGCAGGCCCAGATTGATGAAGATAGCCGTTTCAATAACGGCAATCAGAATGACGGGAAGCGAAATGCTCTTTTCAACCAGCGCGATAATGATGAAGATGGCAATGATGGAAACGATGGTTACGACTTTGAAATCGTGATCCGTTGTTTCTATCATATCCTTCATACAGGGTGCTTCGCCGATCAGCAGGCCGTTTTTGTCATACTTTTTCAGGATTGTATTCAGCTCCCCTACCTGGTTGTTGACCTCATCACTGGTAACCCGGTATTGGGAGCTGATCAGAATCAGTTCCCACTTGTTGCTTTTCAGAACAGATCTGACGGAGTCCGGAAGAATCTCCTCCGGAACCCGGGAACCAACGACGGATTCCAATCCCAGTACATATTTGACGCCATCTACCTGCTCCATTTCCTTGGTCATGGCCCGGACGTCCTTGGGTGAGACTTTGGCATCCACCAGAAGCATGTGGGTGGACGCAATATCAAAATCGTCCTGCAGCTTGCTGTTGGCAATAACATATCCGATATCCTGGGGGAGACATTTTCCCAGATCATAGTAAACCTCGTTATTGGTTTTACTATAGCCGTAATAGGCAGGAGCAATCAGCACGGCAAAAATAACCAGAAATACCGGAAAAATTTTCAGCGTTCCTTTGGAGAACCGGGTCATATCAGGAATCAGCGCCTTGTGCTTCAGCTTTTGCAGCGGCTTGTCAAACAGGAGAATCAATGCCGGAAGAACGGTCACGCAGCCTATGACACCCAGCAGAACGCCCTTTGCCATGACGATACCCAAATCACGTCCCATAGTAAAGGACATGAAGCAGAGAGCGATAAAACCGGCAATGGTTGTAATGGAGCTTCCCAGCACACTGGTAAAGGTGCTGTGTACCGCTACCGCCATTGCTTCCTTATGATCGTCGTGCTTTTTGAGCTGTTCGTTATAGCTGTGCCACAGGAAGATGGAGTAGTCCATGGTGACGGCCAACTGGAGAACGGCGGAAAGCGCCTTGGTGATGTATGAAATTTCTCCAAGAAAAAAGTTAGAACCAAGATTCAGCAGAATCATCATGCCGATGGAAAGAAGGAAGATGAACGGCGCCAGCCAGGAATCCAGAAACAGCAGCATGGCGACGGTTGCCAATAAAACCGCTATTGCCACATAGACAGGCTCTTCCTGTTCGCAAAGGTCCTTCAGGTCGGTCACCAGCGCCGACATTCCGGAAGCAAAGCATTGTTTGCCGGCGATGGAGCGGATTTCCCGGATGGCATCCATCGTCACGTCAGCAGAGGTAGCGCTGTCAAAAAACACAGCCATAATGGTGGAATGATCGGTATTGAAGGCCTTATACACCTTTTCCGGCAGCATCTCCATCGGAACGGAAATATCTGCAATACTGTCGTACCAGATAACCGTTTCAACATGATTAACCTTTTCGATTTTGGATTTCAGCTCGGAAACATCCTTTGCAGGCATATTTTCCACGATAATAAAGGAAAACGCGCCCTTGCCGAAATCCTGCATCAGTTCCTTCTGCCCCACAACGGTATCCATATCCTCGGGCAGATAATCCAGCATATCGTAGTTGACTCTTGTGCCGATAAATCCGAACACCGCCGGAATCATCAGCAGTACGGTAATGATCAGGATCGGTATGCGGTATTTTACAACCGCTCTTGCAAGCTTCACTTGTGAATTGCCTCCGTTTCAAAATAATCTGATTCAATCGAATCGGGATATTGGTTTTGGACAATTTTAACGGTACTGACAGCAATGCAGAAATGCAGCATTCCTTCCGACAAAAGGGAAACCCCCAGCAGCATGGTCAGCAGCCTTGCGCTTTCCCAGGGAAGGACCGCCAGCAGGATTCCGACAAGACCCGTCAGAACCGCAAACATCAGGATTGTCCACCACGCATGAATCCCGAATTTTCTTGCGTCCTCTGAGATTCTCATTTTAAACAGCGAATCCGCAAGGACCGCAATACCTGCGGCAATAAAGATATGATTCAGGGCATCGGATGTTCGGGCAAGAACAATTGTCCCCAGAACAATCAGAATAATACCGAATTCAAAATCATACTGAAACGCCAGCCGGAATAAATCTTTTGAAAAATATCCGATGATTTTGACAATTCCGAATACAATCATAGCCACTCCAAGCAGACAGCCAAGAGACGATGCGGAAGCATCCGGCCAGATCATCAATATCAGTCCGGCCACAAAAAAGACGGTTGACATGACGATATATCCCGCCTTTGCCACTCGCATCGGAACGGTTGAACGCATTCTCATTTTCTCATCTCCTCCGGTTATCCATTATATTCATTCTGGAGGCAGATAAAAATGGACAGCAAAAAGCCCGTGCCTGTTTTTTAGGCACGGGGCGAAATATGTCTATCTGATTGTGGTATTTCCAGTAATACTGCGGTTCACCATTTCTTCGATCATGCCATGATGCAGCTCGCAGAACCGGGAGATTCTTTGTTGCACATCCTGCTCCATTTTCTGATCGAGCCAGCTGATAATCAAACCGAAGCATTCACACTGATAGAAGCGGCCGATAAGTTCCTTGTCAAATGCATCCATTTCCCTGCCGTTCAGCAGAGATTTTCCGTATGACTCAACAACATAGTCACAGACCCTCCAGAGATACCGCTCAAAAATATCACGACTGACGGAATTGTAGATGTGCAGAATTGCTTTTTTGTTTTTGGAAGCGAAGTCAGTCGCCGCCATCATGGCGGTTTCTGCCGATTCAATGGTGGGATAATCCACAATAATCCTGTCGGCTTCTTCGCGGATCATTTCTTCGATCAGAGTCGGAAGATCATGATAATGGTAGTAGAAGGAATTGCGGTTGATGCCGCATTCCTCCACGATAAGTTTTACGGAAATCTGGGTAAGGGGCATTCTTTCCAGCAAAGTAATAAAGGTTTTCTTGATTAGTTCTTTCGTAAGATTGGTCAAATTTTACACCTCTTCAAACATCATCCATCCTTATCGAAAACATCATTTGTTTTTCAAAAATGGATCAGCGCCTGACATACTGAATAAGAGCATTTTTCAGGTACGGAGTTTCCCTCCATTCCACAGCAGAAACCATTTTAGTGACTCAATGCTCATTTCACTGCACTATTATAGCAGGTATTTTAAAAAATGTCCAGTGCGGCGGGTGACCCCGCTGGACGTGTTCGCGGTGCGTGACCGCACAGGACGTGTTCGCGGTGCGTGACCGCACAGGACGTGTTCGCGG
>CACYCV010000118.1 GCA_902772955.1 uncultured Ruminococcus sp. | reverse complement strand
GTTTCAGATGTTCTTTTGATGATGGATTTTTGTCAAGCATTATTTTTAACAAATTTTCTTGATTCTTTCGTGCGGTTGCCCTGCCGTGTGCCGGAGTGTAACTTGACAAATATAGGAAAATATAATAGAATGATTATGAATCAGAATGATAAAAAGTGTCAACGGGTATTTTGCCGGACATGATGGAGGTTGATCAGATGAGTTTCAGTATTCTTGGAACGGGCAAGGCTGTTCCTGATTATGTTCTGACCAATGAGGAGTTGTCTACTATGGTAGAAACAAACGATGAATGGATCAGAACCAGAACGGGTATCGAGGAACGCAGGGTTTGCAAAAAGGAAACGCTGACGGAGCTTACGGTCAGAGCGGCAAAGGACGCTCTGGAAAATGCCGGGGTGCAGCCTTCACAGCTTGATCTGATTATTTGCTCCACAATGCGGGGAGAAAATATTACGCCGTCTCAGGCATGCGTGATTCAGAAGGAACTGGGAGCGGACTGCCCTGCTTTTGACGTCAATGCCGCCTGTTCTGGTTTTATTTATGCGCTGGATATTGCGGACGGCTATTTTGTCAGAAAAAAAGTGCGCTATGTGCTGGTTGTTTCCATGGACAACCTTTCCAATATTATAGACTGGAGCGACCGCTCTACCTGTGTCCTGTTTGGCGACGGGGGTGCGGCGGCAGTGTTGGGAGAAGGAAATGACCTGCTGTCGATCAATCTGACGGCTGTCGGCAATGACGAGGTTCTTCGGATTCCCCATGGAACCAACGCTTCGCCTTTTTATGAATATGAGGAAGAAAAAGCCGTTCTTCACATGGCAGGCAACGAGGTGTATAAATTCGCTGTCAATGCCATGTCTACCGGTATCAAAAAGGCTATTGAGGATGCCGGACTGACAGAAGAGGATGTGGATCATGTGATTCCCCATCAGGCAAATATCAGGATTATCAATGCTTCTGCCAAGAACCTCGGTATTCCCAGAGAAAAATTTTTCTGCAATGTACAGCATTACGGCAATACCTCCTCCGGCAGCGTTCCGCTGGCGTTGGATGAAGCCAATCGTGCCGGTCTGCTGAAAAAAGGAGATATTATCGCAATGTGTGCTTTCGGCGCCGGACTGACCACCGGCAGCTGTGTGATTCGCTGGAATCCATGAGAGACGTCAGCAATCGATGGAAAACGACATCCTTTTTGTACTATAATTATGGAATCGCCGCAGCGTTAGCGGCACCGGAACGGAGGAAATGCTTATGGCAAAAACAGCATTGGTTTTTTCGGGTCAGGGAGCCCAGGCCCCCGGAATGGGAAAAGAATTTTATGATTGTTCTCCTGCGGCAAGGGCTGTCTTCGATATGGCGGAAGCCGTTCGTCCGGGTACGCTGAGACAATGCTTTGAAGGAACCAAGGAAGAGCTTTCTGTGACCCTTAATACCCAGCCCTGCGTGTTTGTTACCGATCTGGCGGCAGCCGCTGCCGTAGCCGAAAAGGGGATCCGGCCGGATTTTGTGGCAGGTTTTTCGCTGGGAGAAATCGCTGCCATTGCCTTTGCGGGTATGCTGTCCTATGAAGAGGCCTTTCGGCTGGTTTGCAAAAGGGCAGAGCTGATGGACGAGGCTGCCGGCAACCATCCCGGTGCGATGGCGGCTGTGATGAAGATTTCCCCTGAAAAGACAGAAGAAATCTGCAGCGCTTTTCAATGCGCCTATCCCGTGAATTATAACAGTCCTGCCCAGACGGTTGTTGCGGCGGCTCAGGAAGAAATGGATGCGCTCTGCGAAAGAGTCAAGGCGGAAAAAGGAAAGGCAGTCAGGCTGGCGGTCAGCGGTGCTTTTCATTCGCCGTTTATGGACGACGCGGCCAGGGGCATGGCGGACTACCTCCGGGACATTTCCCTGAAGGAGCCGACGGTGCCGGTGTATGCCAATCGTACGGCGCAGCCCTATGAAGGAGATTATCGGGCCCTGATTGCTCAGCAGATCAATCACCCGGTCAGATGGCAGAAAAGTGTGGAAAATATGATTGCCGCCGGAGCCGAGCGGTTTATTGAGGTCGGTGTGGGCAAAACACTGACGGGACTGATTAAAAAGATCAATACGGAAGTTTATGCCGTGAACATTGAAAATAAGGAGGGACTTGACACTCTGCAGTGAGTGTCGGGGTGAAAGTATGTTTGAATTGAAAGGCAAAACAGCGGTGATTACAGGGGCATCCAGAGGTATCGGTAAGGCCATTGCCCTGAAATTTGCGGAGCTTGGCGCCAATATCGCAGTGATTCACTTTATGGACGGCGAAAACGCCGAGGCTGCCGTCAAGGAGCTGGAGGCCAAGGGAGTTCAGGTCAGAGCCTATGAATGCAATGTGGCGGATTTTGCAGCTTCCGAGCAGGTTACGGAGGAAATTCTGAAGGATTTCGGCGAGGTACATATTCTGGTTAATAACGCCGGTATTGTCAGGGACGGGCTGATCCTGTCCATGAAAGAGGCCGATTTTGATGCGGTAATCAGCGTCAATCTGAAGGGTGCCTTCAATATGACCAAGCATCTCTACCAGCATTTCATGAGAAAGCGCAGGGGTAGAATTATCAATATTTCCTCTATTGTCGGTCTTAACGGCAATGCAGGACAGGCAAATTACGCTTCCGCCAAGGCGGGCATGATCGGACTGACAAAATCCGTGGCCAAGGAGCTTGGCTCCCGTAACGTGACGGCCAATGCGATTGCTCCGGGCTTTATCAAAACGGATATGACGGACGGTATGCCGGAAAAGGCAAGAGAAGCCGCACTGGCGGCGATTCCCATGAAGCGTGCCGGTCAGGTGGAGGATATCGCCAATGTGGCTGCCTTCCTGGCAAGTGATGCAGCCGCTTATGTCACCGGTGAGGTGATTCGTGTAGACGGCGGCATGGCTATCTGATCGGAAAAGACAGGAGGCCTCTGCCTCTCAAGCAGCAGCGGGAAATACCCGCCGATGGGAAGGATGATAAAAATGAGAAGAGTAGCAGTAACAGGAATGGGGGCTGTCACACCGGTCGGCAACAGCGTGGATGCGATGTGGGAGTCGCTTAAAAACGGCAAAAGCGGTATCGGTCTGGTGACCCGGTATGACCCTTCCTTGACAAAGGCAAAGGTAGTTGCCGAGGTTAAAGATTTTGACCCTACTGAATATATCGAAAAGAGAGAGTGCCGCAGAATGGACCTCTACAGCCAGTATGCTATGGCAGCGGCTGCCCAGGCGGTGGAAAACAGCGGCATCAAGGATAAAATTGACCCGGAACGCTTCGGCGTTTATGTAGGCTCCGGTGTGGGCGGTATGGAAACCTTCTATGAGCAGAGCTGTAATCTGGTACATGACAAGAATATCTCGCCGTTTTTTATTCCTATGATGATCAGCAATATCGCTGCCGGCAATATTGCCATCCGTCATAATGCCCAGGGGCCCTGTCTGCCGGTGGTGACGGCGTGTTCCACCTCCACCCATGCGATCGGAGAAGCCTTTCATGCCATTCAGGCCGGTTATGCGGATGCGATTATAGCAGGCGGTGCGGAAGCCGCCGTTCATCCCCTGACAATCCGCGGCTTTACCAGCTGCAAGGCCCTGACGATGAGCGAGGATCCTGAGAATGCCTCAATGCCGTTTGATAAGCGGCGAAACGGTTTTGTACTGGGAGAAGGCGCTGGTATGCTGGTGCTGGAGGAGTATGAACACGCCGTGGCAAGGGGTGCCGTGATCTATGCGGAAATCTGCGGATACGGCAATACCTGTGATGCTCACCATGTGACCGCTCCCGATCCTGAAGCCAAGGGAGCAGCCCGCTGTGTTGCACTTGCCCTGAAAGAGGCCGGCTATCAGCAGGGAGAGGAAATTTATATCAATGCCCACGGTACCAGTACGCCGATGAATGATTCTACAGAAACTAAGGCCTTTAAGCTGGCTCTGGGGGAATATGCCTATCAGGCACATATCAGCTCCACCAAATCCATGACAGGCCACATGCTGGGCGCGACGGGTGCAGTAGAGGCCATTGCAGCCATCAAGGCACTTCAGAACGGTGTGATTCCGCCGACCATCGGCTATAAGGAGCCGGATCCGGAATGTGACCTGAATTATACCCCGAATCAGGCAGTGAACGCGGAGGTTACGCTGGCTCTTTCCACAACCTTTGGCTTTGGCGGTCATAATGCCTGTATCGCTTTTCGCAAATAATTGAAGTGGGGGACTTCCGATGTATAGTATTGAAGAAATCAAAGAACTGCTCAAGGCATTTGACAATTCCAAAGCAACCAGGCTGCATATTGCAGCCGAAAACGGCGAAACGCTGACCATTACCCAGAAATCCTGTCAGCAGTCGGTCAGTGTTCCTGCTGCAGCACCGGTTGTGACCGAGCAGATGTTTGTTGAGAAGCAGACGGCGGCTCCGTTCATCCGGGAAGAGGAGGAGCCTGAAAATGACGGAAGGCTGGTGACTTCTCCGATGGTAGGCGTGTTTTATGCTGCCGCTTCTCCAGATAAGGATCCGTATGTTACCGTTGGCTCCAAGGTCCAGAAGGGGGATGTGCTCTGCCTGATTGAGGCAATGAAGCTGATGAATGAGGTGACGGCCGAGCAGAGCGGAGAAATTACTGACATCTGCGTAGATAACGGTCAGGTGGTGGAATATGGTCAGCCACTCTTTAAGATCAAATAAAAGCTGCCTTGCAGCAGAACAGACAGGAGCGAACGGATATGAACAAGCAAGAACTGGAAAAGGTGATCCCTCACAGAAATTCCATGCTGTTGATTGACGAAGCAACCAAAACCGGTGAAAATACCAGTGAGGGCAAAAAATATATTACCGGGAACGAATGGTTCCTGGACGGACATTTTCCGGGTAATCCGGTGGTGCCGGGGGTGATTCTCTGCGAAATGATGGCACAGGCAAGCTCTGTGATCATTGCGGAGGTGTCTGCCGCCAGTATTCCCTATTTTACCGGAATTGAAAAAGCAAAATTCAAAAATAAGGTGCTCCCCGGAGATACCTTTGAGATCAAATGTGAGCTGACCAGAAGCAGGGGAATGTTCCATTTTATTACGGGCAAGGGCTATGTCAACGGCAAGCTCTGTACCCAGGCGGATTTTTCCTTTGCACTGGTGCCGAAGGAAAAGGTTGAAAACGCATAAAATCGCCCTGTACTGCCAGGGTGTTTTCCGAAAAAACAGAACCGTCACTGGGTGAGGTTCCGGGAGGGTGAGGCTATTGTTTTCTAAGATACTGATTGCCAACCGAGGGGAAATTGCTGTCAGAATTATCAGAGCCTGTCGTGAAATGGGGATTTCTACCGTTGCGGTGTATTCTCAGGCAGATAAAAACTCACTGCATGTCAGCATGGCGGATGAAAGCTACTGTATCGGAGGACCGCTGGTGGTGGACAGCTATCTGAATATGGCGGCGATCCTGGAAGCGGCAGTGGTTTCCGGTGCCCAGGCGATTCATCCCGGATATGGGCTGCTGTCTGAAAACGCAAAATTTGTTTCCCTGTGTGAAAAATGCAACATTGAATTTATCGGCCCTACGGCAGAAATGATAGAACGGCTGGGAGACAAGGATACCGCCAGAAAAACCATGCAGGCGGCGGGTGTTCCGGTCACGCCGGGCAGCGATGTGATAGACGATATTGACGAGGCCAGGGAAAAAGCGAAGGAGATCGGGTTTCCTTTGCTGGTCAAGGCCCGTTCCGGGGGCGGTGGAAGAGGTATCCGCCGTGTGGACTGCCTTGAGGACTTTGACAATGCCTTTTTATCTGCCAGAGCAGAGGCGCAGAGTGCTTTCGGAGACGGTGCGGTTTATATGGAAAAATTTCTGTCTCCTGTCAAGCATATCGAAATGCAGCTGCTGTGTGATAAATATGGCAATGTGGTTTGTCTGGGAGAGCGGGAATGCTCTGTCCAGAGAAAGAACCAGAAGCTGATAGAGGAGTGTCCGTCTCCGGCGATTTCTCCCGAGCTGCGCAGACGAATGATGGCCGCGGCGGTCAAGGCAGCCAAGGCTGTTCACTATGAGAATGCGGGAACCGTGGAATTTTTGCTGGACAAGGATAAAAACTTTTATTTCATGGAAATGAACACCCGTCTGCAGGTGGAGCATCCGGTTACGGAAATGGTAGTGGGAATTGATATTGTGCAGTGGATGATCCGGATTGCGTCAGGCGCCAAGCTGACCGTGACCCAGGACAGGGTCTATATGCACGGCAATGCCATTGAATGCCGCATCAATGCAGAGGATGCGGATCATCAGTACCGGCCGAGCTGCGGCACGCTGAATTTTATACATATTCCCGGAGGACCTTGCGTCCGGTTTGATACGGCGATTTATCAGAATTATTCTGTGCCGCCGTATTATGATTCCATGATCGGTAAGCTGATTGTACAGGCCCGTTCCAGAGAGCTGGCTATCCGTAAAATGAAAATGGCACTCAGCGAGCTGACCATCAACGGAATCAAGCAGAACAGAGATTTGCATATTGATATTCTGTCGGATCCTAAATTTGTTTCCGGTGAATATACCACGGACTTTATGGAGGAACGGCAGGAACGCCTTAACAAGCAGAATAAAGATGAATCCTGAGAAACCGGCTCCATCCTGAATGCGTTCTGACTGCGAAGCAGCTGCAGGTTGGTGTGTTGGTATTTCCCAGTGACCGATAATCGGAGTGATGACTTTGCCGGATATTTTTAATTTTCTGAAACCGAAAAATGAGTTGGAAAATCAGGGGGGATTTGCGGAGAACCATCCGTATGTCCCGGAAGAGCTATGGGTAAAGTGTCCTGTTTGTAAAAACGTTATGCTTTCTTCCGATCTGATTGAAAACCATAAGGTCTGTCCTAAGTGTAATTATCATTTTCGTATCGCTGCCAGGCAGCGAATAGAAATGACGATAGACGAGGGAACCTTTGTGGAAATGAATGCGGACATGGTATCTTCCAACATCATCGGTTTTCCGGATTATGAGAAGAAGCTCAAGAACGCAAAACTCAGCAGCGGTGAAAATGAATCCGTTCTGACCGGTACCGGTGAGATCAACGGAGAAAAAACCGTGATTGCCGTGATGAATTCCCAGTTTATGATGGGCTCTATGGGTACCGTAACGGGAGAAAAAATCACAAAAGCCTTTGAATATGCAACGGCTCACAGGTTGCCGGTGGTGATTTTTACGGTTTCGGGAGGCGCCAGAATGCAGGAGGGAATTCTGTCCCTGATGCAGATGGCCAAAACCAGCGGTGCCGTGAAGCTGCACAGTGACGCCGGGCTGCTGTATATTACGGTGCTTACCGATCCGACAACCGGTGGTGTGACGGCAAGCTTTGCCATGGAGGGAGACATTATCCTGGCGGAGCCTCGCGCACTGATTGGATTTGCCGGTCCTCGTGTGATTGAACAGACGATCCGGCAGAAGCTGCCCAAGGATTTCCAGTCTGCAGAATTTTTGCTGGAAAAGGGCTTTATTGATGCGGTTGTCAGGCGTGAGGATATGAAGGAAACATTGTGCCGGCTGATCCGGCTGCATCAGAGCGGGAAGCAGGAGGAGGTAGCAGCAGAATGAGTGCATTTGATCATGTAACGGCTGCCAGAGCCAATGACCGTCCTACCTCTGTGGATTACATTAACCGATTGTTTGGCAAGGATTTTTTTGAACTGCACGGTGACAGACGCTTTGCTGATGACAAGGCGGTGATCGGCGGCATTGCGGAGCTCAACGGCAAACCGGTGACGGTGATCGGCCTTGAAAAGGGCCGCAATCTGAAGGAGAGAATGACCCGCAACTTTGGTTCGGCTCATCCGGAGGGTTACCGTAAGGCGCTGCGGCTGATGAAGCAGGCAGAAAAGTTTCACCGTCCGGTGATTTGTTTTGTAGACACCTCCGGTGCCTACTGCGGTATCGGTGCAGAGGAGCGGGGACAGGGACAGGCGATTGCCGAAAACCTGATGGAAATGATGACCTTGAAGACACCGATCCTGTCGATATTTATCGGGGAAGGCGGCAGCGGCGGCGCCTTGGCATTGGCGGTTGCCGATGAGGTCTGGATGCTGGAAAATGCCATATATTCCGTGATTTCTCCGGAGGGATGCGCCAGCATTCTCTGGAAGGATCCCGGCAAAACGGCGGAGGCCTCGGAATGTCTTAAGCTGACAGCACAGGATCTTTTTAAGCTGGGCGTGATTGAACGGATTATCCGGGAACCTAAGGATATGGAGAGCCGGGTGTTTGACAGCCTGAAAAATCTGATTGCTGAAACCCTGGAGAAAAAAGCGGCAATGGATCCAGAAAAGCTGGTGGAACAGCGATATCATCGTTTCAGAAAATTCTGATCCGGTTCTTTAGTGAAAGTGCTACGTTTCGCTCGAGGTTTTTTGTCTCTTGGGCGGAACGTTTTTTTGTACTATCTTTCACCCAAACGCCTCCTTTGGCATTTCGCTGTCCCTGGACCTTGCCAGCCTTTTGAAAAGGCTGGCAAAACTTTTAACGCACTTCCTTCTGGCGCGCATCGTCTGGGGTACGCAGGGGGCTTTCCGGTCGCCCCCTGCACCCCTTCGGAGAAAACCAATAAGGAAAGCCTATTTTAAAGGAAAGACTTAAGAAAGCGCTGATTAAATCCAGTGCCTGTATTGCGCTGTCAGATTGTATGAACATTCCGCAGGAATACGGACGTATTTCAAGGGATTTTGGTGTAAGATGAAGGAAAAGAGTCAAGCAAGACAGGTACTGGGCCGAAAGGCGTAATTGATTCAGCGGTTCTTAACAAGGCGTATTTCCGGTCAGAATGCAGCCACCCCAAAGCGGCGCGGTGCGCGCCTGCAGGAAGTGCCCTTGAGGTACAGGAAAATTAATTTTTAGAAATATACCTGAATCCGTGAAACTAATAACGGAAAAAATTCGTTTTCGGGGATTGTCAAGGGGGACTTTTCCGCAAAAGTCCCCCTTGAC